>DATESJ010000211.1:0-9435 GCA_035270885.1 Sedimentibacter sp.
ATATATGGGTTGGGAAGCCCTATTGATTGTGAAAATCTTGTTATATCTCTAAGACCGGGGATGAACAAGGACAGAGATGAAATAATAAGAAAACTGGTAGAAATTCAATATAAACGAAATGATATAGCATTTACTAGGGGAACATTCAGAGTAAGGGGAGATACGGTGGAAATATTTCCTGCTTCATCTTCTGAAAATGCAATAAGAGTGGAATTCTTTGGTGATGAAATTGATAGAATTACAGAAATTAATACAGTTTCAGGAGAAATATTGGGCAGGAGAAACCATATATCCATATTTCCTGCAACTCACTATGCAACCACAGAAGAAAATGTGAACAGAGCAGTAGAAAATATAAAGGTTGAGTTGCAAGAAAGACTTAAATATTTTGAAAGTACCAACAAATTGCTTGAATTGCAAAGGATAGAACAGAGGACTAATTACGACATTGAAATGCTCCAGGAGATGGGCTACTGCAATGGTATTGAAAATTATTCCAGACATATAAACAATTTGGAGCCTGGAGTAAGACCATATACACTATTGGATTACTTTCCAAAGGATTTTTTGATGATAATTGATGAATCCCACGCATCTATTCCTCAAGTAAGAGGTATGTACAATGGAGATAGAGCAAGAAAAACAACATTGGTTGACTACGGCTTCAGACTCCCCTCTGCTTTAGATAACAGGCCACTGAAATTTGACGAATTTGAAAATATTATAAATCAAGTTGTGTTTGTAAGCGCAACTCCGGGGCCATATGAGGCAGAGCATTCACAAAATGTTATAGAGCAAATAATCAGACCTACTGGACTTATTGACCCACCAATATATGTGAGACCTGTTGAAAACCAAATAGATGATTTGATTAACGAAATCAGAAAGTCAACTGACAAAGGTCAAAGAGTTTTGGTTACAACCCTTACAAAGAAAATGGCTGAAGATTTAACTTCCTACTTTAAAAGTACGGGAATTAGAGTAAGATATTTACATTCTGATATAGAAACCTTGGAAAGAATGGAAATAATCAGAGACCTTCGTATGGGGAAATTTGACGTACTTGTTGGAATAAACCTTTTAAGAGAGGGATTGGATTTGCCGGAGGTATCCTTGGTGGCAATACTTGATGCTGATAAGGAAGGATTCCTGCGTTCAGAAACATCCCTTGTTCAGACAGTAGGTAGGGCAGCTCGAAATGTAGACGGAAGAGTAATAATGTATGCTGATAAAATTACCGGTTCCATGGATAGGGCTATAAAGGAAACAAACAGAAGACGTGAAATTCAGGATAATTACAACAAAGAACACAACATCACTCCTAAATCAATAATTAAGGGAGTGCGTGCTATAATAGAAGCAACAAAAGCAGCAGAGGTAGAATCTGATTACAAATCAAAAGGTAAAGATATTGATGTTTCAGAATATATTATTGAATTAGAAAAAGAAATGCGAAAAGCTGCAGAAAACTTAGAATTTGAAAAAGCAGCCCATTACAGAGATGAAATTAAAGAACTGAAAATTAAGTATAATTTATAAATTCGTCCCTGAAATTGTTTAGGATTACAAACATTGAAAGGAAAAATAATGGATAAAATTGTTATAAAGGGAGCAAAAGAAAACAATCTGAAAAATATCAGCATTGAACTTCCAAGAGATAAATTAATTGTTTTTACGGGAGTAAGTGGTTCTGGCAAAACTTCGCTTGCTTTTGATACCATATATGCTGAAGGACAAAGGCGCTATGTCGAAAGTTTGTCATCATATGCAAGAATGTTTTTGGGACAGATGGATAAACCAGATGTGGAATCAATTGAAGGATTATCACCTGCAATATCCATAGACCAGAAATCTACAAACAGAAACCCACGCTCTACAGTTGGGACTATTACTGAAATCTATGATTACTACAGACTATTGTTTGCCCGTGTGGGTATCCCTCATTGCCCCAATTGCGGGAAACCTATAACAACTCAGACCATAGATCAAATAACAGATAAAGTTTTAGAATATGAGGAAAGAACAAAGATTCAAATATTGGCACCAATGGTACGGGGTGCTAAAGGTACACATAAAAAATTATTGGAAGACATTAAAAAGGAAGGCTTTGTCAGAGTAAGGGTAGACGGAGAACTATTAGAATTAGAAGAAGATATAGTATTGGAAAAAAACAAAAAACATACTATAGAAGTTGTTATAGACAGACTTATCATTAAGGATGGAATACAAAAAAGGCTTGCGGATTCTGTAGAAACTGCTTTGGGATTAGCCGGCGGTATGGTGCTTATTGACGTAATGGGTCAGGAAGAGCTATTAATGAGTACAAAATTTGCATGCACAGATTGTGGTATAGGCTTTGGAGAAATTTCTCCAAGGATGTTTTCTTTCAACAACCCCATTGGAGCATGCAGTACCTGTAACGGCTTGGGAGTTAAAAGAGAAATAGATTTGGATTTAGTAATTCCAGATTATTCAAAGACCATTAGCGAAAGAGCAATAGCACCATTTGGAGCAGAGGAAGAAGGATATTATTATCAAATGTTTGCTGGTATAGCAAAATACCATGGCTTTGATATAAACAAACCTTTATCAGAAGCACCAAAGGAATTTATTGATGAAGTTTTATACGGTACAAAGGGAAGAGAAGTAACAGTAAACTTCGTAAGCAAATTCCAGGGACCAAGGGAATATGTTAGAGACTTTGAAGGGGTTGTAAATAATCTTCAAAGAAGATATAACGAAACTAAATCCCCAGAAATGAGAGAATGGATAGAGGATTACATGTATGAAAGTGTTTGTCCTGCATGTAAGGGAGCAAGGTTAAATCCTATAAGTCTTGCAGTAAAAATTGATAACAAGAATATTTATCAAATAACTCAACTATCAGTGGTAAATGGCTTAAAGTTTTTTGATGAGTTGAATTTGAATCCTATGCATAAAATAATAGGTGGTCAAATAATTAAGGAAATCAAAGACAGACTCCAATTTTTATCTGATGTAGGACTAAATTATCTTACATTGGCAAGAAATGCAGGCACATTATCAGGAGGAGAATCTCAACGTATAAGATTGGCTACTCAAATTGGCTCCAGCCTCGTGGGAGTTCTTTATGTTTTGGATGAGCCAAGCATTGGGCTTCACCAAAGGGATAATGCCATGCTTATTAAAGCACTGCGCAACCTAACAGATTTAGGTAATACTCTAATTGTAGTTGAGCATGATGAAGATACAATGGAAAATGCAGATTACATTTTAGACATAGGTCCGGGAGCAGGAATACACGGAGGAGAGATTGTCGGATTTGGAACAATTGATGATATTAAAAACAATGAAAATTCAATTACAGGGCAATATTTAAGCGGCAAGAAAAAAATTGAAGTTCCTTTAGTAAGACGAAAGCCAGAGAAATTTATAGAAATAAAAGGCGCCAAAGAAAATAATCTTAAAAATATAGATGTTAAAATCCCATTAGGGGTAATGTGTTGTGTAACAGGAGTTTCCGGTTCTGGTAAAAGCTCTTTAATCAATGAAATATTATCAAAGGGTCTCCATCAAAAATTACAGAGAAACACAAATCGTCCCGGTAAATTTGATGAAATGCTTGGTATAGAAAATGTTGATAAAATAATTACCATCGATCAGTCACCAATTGGAAGAACACCAAGGTCTAATCCTGCTACTTATACAGGTGTTTTTGATTACATCAGGGATGTATTCACAATGACTTTAGAGGCAAAGGAAAGAGGCTATAAAAAGGGAAGATTTAGTTTCAATATAAAAGGCGGCAGATGCGAAGCTTGCCGAGGTGATGGAATCTTAAAAATTGAAATGCATTTTCTTCCTGATGTTTATGTTCCCTGCGATGTTTGTAAGGGGAAGAGGTACAATAGAGAAACATTAGAAGTTAAATACAAGGGCAAAAATATAGCTGATATTTTAGGAATGACAATAGATGAAGCTATAGAGTTTTTTGAAAATATCCCTAAGATATACAACAAAATTAAAACACTACAGGATGTTGGCTTGGGATATTTGAAATTAGGTCAACCTTCACCTGAATTGTCAGGGGGAGAAGCTCAACGTGTTAAATTAGCCTATGAACTGAGCAAAAGAGGAACAGGAAAGACAGTATACGTTTTAGATGAACCTACAACAGGCCTTCATATAGCAGATATTCACATGCTTACGGAAGTGTTAGATAGGCTTGTGGAAGTAGGCAATTCAGTTATTGTAATTGAGCATAATTTGGATGTTATAAAAACTGCAGACTATATAATAGATTTAGGACCTGAAGGCGGCGATGGAGGCGGCACAATAGTAGCTAAAGGAACACCCGAAGAAATAGCCAAAGTAAAAAAATCCTACACAGGGCAATACCTAAAAAAGGTGCTGTAAGAATAAAAGGAGGTGTCCCCATAAATATGGGGACACCTCTTACTAATATAGACGCACTTATAAAAGCATGTGTGTTTCTTATCATTTACAATATAACCAAAGCCACTACGATAGCTGCACCAATTCCACACATTACCGGCACTAAATTTTTTCTTGCAAGTTCTTGTGGGCTGATATTACAAATTGCGGCAACAGGTATAACTGCCCAAGGAATTATAGTTCCGCCATCTACCCATACAGTTATTATTTGGCCTAAAGCAGCCAATCCGGCCATATCAATATCTATAAAATTCGAAAACGTGTAAGCCAATGTTCCTACAATTGGAAGACCAGAAAATCCTGATCCATCCAAACCAGTAATAATGGCAACTGCCGTTTGAGTTAAAATTGTTGAAAGTTTGGTCATTTGAATGCTTTGAGATAAATATATACTTATGTCATTTAATATTCCCGGTGCCCCTTCACCAAGAACAGCTGTAGCTCCCCCTTGATTACCTAAGAAGAAAAATCCCCCTATGAAAATTACTGGAGCAAAGACAGTAATTCCAAATTTAAAACCTTCTTTGATATAATCTACTACCATTTCAAAACCATCTTTAATTTTAAAACTTGTTAAAACTGTAAGAAGCATGATAATTATGGCTGTTCCTCCTACCAGAGCAGTTGCATCGCCACCAGCTAAATTAAATTTTACCATGGCAAAAATGTCAACTACAAATGCTAAAGGAGTTAAAACTGCTATTAATTTTGCTGTCTTGCCAAGAGCTTTTACTTCGCTTTTAACGCTTTCATCTATGAAATATGCCAATTGGGGATTTTTTTTAAGGTCTCTTTTCATCATTATAAATGCAACAACAACAGTTACTACAGACATTGTAAGCCACAAGGGTATTGATGCTTTTACAATTTCAGTTACGTCAACTCCAGCGCCGGCAGCGGTTATGGTAGGTGCTCCCTGTATAAAAAAGTCACTGGAAAGTGCGACTCCGTGTCCAAATAAGTTCATGGCAACAGCAGCATAGATGACAGGTAGACCGGTGGCAATAGCAGCTGGAAGTAAGACGGCCCCGATTAAAGGAACTGCAGGACTTGGCCATACAAGCCAAGATATTATCATCATTGTTACACCAATTCCCCAAAATGCCATTGTCTGATTAACCATAACCTTTTTAATAGGTGACATTATCAGCACATCTGCACCAATAGCTTGCAAAGCCTTGGACATGGCGACGACTAGCGAAATAATAACAATAATACCCCAAAATTCATTTCCTGAATAAATAATTGTGTTGAAAATGGATTGAACTGCGAATACACCACTGCCTGAGTAAAGTAAACCCATAGCAAATATACCGATAATACATGGAATTACAATTTCCTTTTTCATTAGCATAATTACAAGAATAATAACTACCATTATCATATACAGGTAGTGAAGAGAAGTTAAAACCATAATAGACCTCCTTGGAATTAAGTACAGGGACATTCCTTAATTGGTGTGTCCCCTACCTTATGTAAAGAAAGGCATTCATTAATGCTTACCGCAGAGACTATCCCTTCATTAATGGTGCGTCCACATTTCTTGTTTGGTTTGTCACAATTCCTTGGATTATTTCATCAAAACGTTGATTAACACCATCGAAATTCATGCAATTCATATAAAATGTTTCTAAGAGATCATGCATTTTTTTTGTTTCAGAAAGCTTATCCAATGCATTATTTATTAACATATCATACAAATAAAGATTTCTTTCGATTTCTGAAATTCGCATCTTTATGCTATCAGAATCCATTATGCTGTGAATATCAAATACTTCATCGTATTTATCATTCATAGGATGTTCTGCAGTTATAATTATGAGTTTCTTCTCCGGTAAATAAATATGTTGCAGCTTTTTAGGTGTTAAGGGTTTGTAATAACATTCTGCGTCCAAGCCACGTTTAAGAGCTTCATTTAAAATTCTGTCAAGAAGTTTAGCAGAATAATTTGTGTCTTTACCTACTATAGCCCACACTTCATTTTCTTCAAAGAAAAGTTCAGTATGGCTTATATATCCGTTTGCTGTAAAAGATTCAGTAAATAGTTTTCTTACATTGCCTGTTTTTTTACCATATGAATTGTTAAACAGTTTAGTTACTGCTTTTTCGCACATTCCATTGAACTTATCAACATTCACATATGAATCACAAATAGAACAAATTTCATCATAAATAATACCTGCAGCTTTTAAATATCTGTAAGCACTTTTGTATATATCTGATTTAGTCTTATTTGTTTGGATAATTGCAATCTTATGTTTTTTTAAACTTTGGCTGTCTAAAAAAGCGCCAAGATTAATAATTTCATCAGCTGCTCCTGGAATTACAGGGTCAATTGTATGAGGCGCCGTTCCATCAACGAAAAGAATTTTTAATTCAGGAATTAATATTCCGTCAAGACTAATATTGTCGCTGGAACAATGTATATATTCTGCCGAATATCCTTTTTCCTCCATAATTTCAGCAAATCTTTTCATAAAACGATTTTTTCCTACTCCCGGTCCTCCTTTAAGAATATAAATATGATTAGCTTCTTCGGGTTTTAGCAAATAGTCAAAGTAAGAAAAAAATCCTTCAGATGTGTTATTGCCTGCAAAAATATGTTTTTCTTGCATATGATACCTCCTAACAAAGTATATTTTTATTATATGAAGATTTTCAATTGTTGTTAAAATTAAAATAAGTATTTTTATAGTATCTATACTTTATTGCTTTAAAATCATAATCTTATTTAATTATAAAAAAAGATTTCAAGGGCATAATATTTTAGAAAGTTAAACTTTCAATAATTTATAAGGAGACATAATATGCAAGGCAAAGTAGAAAAAATGGATCATCATAATCCCGGTATCAAATGTGTTGTAAATACATGTCATTACTATTCTACAGGAGATTACTGTAATGCTCAGAAAATAGAAGTGCAAAAACGTAATGCCTCTTCGTCAGAGGAAACGGATTGTGCAACATTTACTCCTGGCAACCGAGGCATGTCATAAAGATGCCATAGAGCAGCTACCCTAACCCTATTCAACAAAAAAATTGTTCTTTAACTATGGAGAACAATTTTTTTTGCATTAGCAATTACAATTATGCTATAATAAAAATGATTGTAAATAAAGGAAGATAAAAATGAAGTTAATAGTAACCGAAAAACCGTCAGTAGCTAAGGATATAGCAAGAGTATTAAATGTGAAAGTCCAAAGAGACGGTTATATGGAAAATAATGAATATATAATAACATGGTGTGTTGGTCATTTGATACAGCTTGCATACCCTGAAGAATATGATTTAAAATTTAAAAGATGGAATATAAGAGACCTTCCTATTCTCCCAAGGAAGTTTAAGTATGCTGTCAATTCTCATACAAAAAAACAATATGATACTGTAAAGAATTTAATGCTTGATGATAGAGTGGACGAGCTTATATGTGCAACAGATGCAGGAAGAGAAGGACAACTGATATTTGGATATGTGTACATAAACGCAGAATGCAACAAACCTGTTAAGCGTCTATGGATAAGCAGTATGACTGATGAAGCTATATCAGAAGGCTTTAACAACTTGAAAGATAACAAAGAATATTTTAGTCTCTATCAGTCGGCAAGAGCGCGTTCGGAAGCTGATTGGCTTGTAGGAATTAACGCTACCAGGTTTTTTACCGTAAAATATAATCAGAAGCTTACAATAGGTAGAGTACAGACACCTACATTATCACTTATTGTTTCAAGGCAAAAAGAAATAGATGAATTTGTATCACAGCCTTTTTATGAAGTTGTTGCAGATTGTGAAATGTTTCTAGCAACTTGGTTTAATAAAAAAGGTACACGAATAGATGATTTAGAAAAAGCAGAAGCCATTGTCAATAAGTGTAAGGATAAGGAAGGAATTATAACAAAGATAAAAACAAAAAGAGCCACAGTGGAAAGACCTCTTTTGTATGACTTGACAGAGCTTCAAAGAGATGGTAACCGAAGATACGGTTATTCAGCAGAGCAGACATTGGAAGCAGCTCAGAGTTTATATGAAAAATATAAACTGACCACATATCCAAGAACCGATTCAAGATATTTAACAAAAGATATGAAGGCAAAACTTCCCGGATTATTGCAAAATATAAAAGATGGTTGGAAGGGCTCAGAATATTGTGTTGATAAAGTTATAAAACAAAAGTTAAATGCAGATAAAAGGGTTATAGATGATTCAAAAGTAACGGATCACCATGCAATTATAGTAACGCCAAACATAAGAAATATCCAAACAATAAAACTGCCTGAAAGAGAAAAAAAAATATTGAGACTAGTTGTTGCAAGGTTTATCTCGATATTTGATAGAAAACAGGAATTTGACCAAACTGACATTGAACTTATAATTGAAAATGAAAAATTTAAAGCAAGAGGTAAAAAAATAGTAATACCCGGTTGGAAGGAAGTAGAAGATATAATGCTGGGTAAAGAGATAAAAGAGGATGCGGATGATAAGGAAATAACCATAAATTTGAAAGAGGGAGATAAAATAACCCCAAAGGAAGTTTCTGTTGTAACGAAAAAAACAAGTCCTCCAAAACCATACACAGAGGCAACCCTTCTTACAGCGATGGAAACAGCAGGAAAACAAATAGAAGATGAAAAGTTAAGAGAAGAAATGAAATCTATAGGTTTAGGTACTCCTGCAACAAGAGCCGGAATAATAGAAAAGCTCATATCGGTTGGTTACATAAAAAGAAACAAAAAAAACTTAGTCCCAACTCATAACGGTATTCAATTGATTGAAATAGTTCATGAAAAATTAAAAAAACCTGACTTGACAGGAGAGTGGGAAAGTACTTTAGGTAGAATAGCCAAGAAGGAAGCTGCTTCTAAGGATTTCATTGTGGATATAAAAAAATATGTTGCAGAAATCATAAGAGAAGGTGCAATTAGTTCCTTTAATAATGTTAAGTTTGAAAACACAGTAAAAAGCCAAGAAAAGCAGAAAAAGATAGTAAATAAAAAGCAAACTGCT
>DATESJ010000212.1:0-2430 GCA_035270885.1 Sedimentibacter sp.
GGGGTGTAGCTCCTTTCTCTTTGTCTTTTCGCTAATTAGTAATTCACCGATTAGTTGATATAAACATATATTATGATGATAATATATAATTAGAGGTGACTAACTTGATTAATAATAATAATTATTCAAATCAATTTATGCAATGTTCTTCTTATGGAATGGATTTTAGCATGTGGGCATATAACACTGCTCTAAGCCTCATAAGGGAAGCATTGCAAGGCGAAAGAGAAGATGAACTAAAATACAATTATTTAATTGAAAATGCTCCTACTCAAGAAGAAAGAGATATAATTACTTCAATTAGAGATGATGAGAGATTAAACCGACAATGGTATAGGGATATATACAAATATTATACCAATGAGGAAATTAATAGTTATGACGGGGAAGAATTTACAGAACCAAATTCATATCTAGATGGAATAAAAAGCTCAATGCTCGGAGCGCTTTCAGCAATGGCAAGATCTCGTATCATAAGAGAAGGGTTACCAAGCAGATTTTTTCGAGATATAGTACTTAGAATACTAACAGATGAAATGAAACATGCTACTTTATACAATTACATTCTTAGCATAAATAATTTGAACTCTAATTAAGTCATAAGATTATAATAATTCAAAAGTACTTCATATTAAAACCGTTTCAAATAAAAACTTGAAACGGTTTTTCTTGTGATGACTAGGAAGACAAAGGGATGAAAAGTAGTAATACCTTTTATAGTAAATGTCATTGTTAAAATTGCAATATTTTGGGTATAATTTTATGAAGAAAAGCGTTAAACAAGATATAATTTTATAAAATTGTGGAGGGACACATTTTGAAAAATAAAGAATATGCAAATGGCCAAAAGACATATGAATTAATTGAAAACAAGATGACATATTTTTTCAAGGACGGTAAGATAAAAGCTGAAGGTATATATGAAAATAGTCAAATGCAAGGTGAATGGAAATTCTATCGAAAAACAGGTCAATTATGGCAAGTTGGCAATTTTATAAATCAAAATAAAGTTCATAATGTAAAACAAACACTCCATTAGTTTTTACACATTTCAAGCAATCAGTTATCTTATGGATGTTTACCGAAGGGAAGTTAAAGCACAAAGAAATATTATAAATTTATCCCTATATATTTCACTTTTTCCACAGCTTATTGCTGGACCAATTGTCCGATATCAAACAGTTAATAATGAGCTCACTGAACGTAAGCACCGCTTTTATTTGAAGCCTACAGTAAAATTACTCTTGTAGATATAAGATATATTACTACTGATATGGTTGGAGACTTCATAGAATTTGATAATCAAGATGTACTATTTTTATATAATACTTCAATCATAAATAACAGTACAATGCTAAAGTGATTTTCTTTAACTTGCATTTAGCCATAGCTGATTTTTAGGTAGTATTTTTGTTGACTAGATAAATATATAAGAGTATAATAAGTTATACAAGTTATACTAAACGCCTTTGGAGGTAAAAAGTGAAAAAGAAAATAAAGGACGAAAAGTTTATTGGTTCAGCTAAAGTTGGTCCTAAAGGACAGATTGTAATCCCTAAGGAAGTAAGAGACATATTTGATATTGCTCCGGGAGATACACTTATTGTACTTGCAGATGCAGAGAGAGGAATTGCAATTGAAATGTTTAGCACTTTTAACAAAATTGCTGATGCAATTTTTTCGGGAAAAGCAAAAGAATTATATCCTGAGCATACGGAAGAAGATTCTATATCATTTGCAAAGAAAATAAAAGCAATGAGGGAGGGAACTGATAATGAGTAAAATAGCCTTTTTTTGTATTCCTGCACATGGACATACCAATCCTACCTTGGAGGTAGTAAAAGAATTGATCAAGCGCGGGAATGTGGTTCGATATTATTCATATGATAGTTTAAAAGAGAAAATAGAAGCAACAGGTGCGGAATATATCTCCTGTGATTCTTACGATATTCAGATGAATCTAACACCACAAGATGGAGAACGGATGGGTAAAGATATTGCATTTTCCACAGAGATTTTAGTAAAAATAACATTAGCAATGGATGATACGATTATAGATGAAATGTCCCACTGGGAACCAGATTGTATTGTTGCGGATTCCATGGCCATGTGGGGAAAATTGGCCGCCTATAAGCTTTCTGTACCATTTATATCTTCCACCACTACCTTTGCTTTTAACCGTTACTCTGTCAAAATAATGAAACAAGATATTGCTCAATTATTTAAGATGCTCTTTGCCATACCAAAGGCGAACAAATTTATAAAAAAATTACGAGCAAAGGGATATCCAGTGAAAAATGTTCTATCTGTTATATCAAACGATAATGATACCAATACTATTGTATATACATCGCCTGAATTCCAACCATTTTCTAACACCTTTTCAGATAAATATACCTTTGTTGGTCCATCAATAAGAACATTAGATTA
>DATESJ010000213.1:0-2994 GCA_035270885.1 Sedimentibacter sp.
CACTTCTAAAAGCGGGGGCTTAGTAAATCTAAATTAAAGTGTACTGTCATCGATCTTCAGACTACCCAAAACATCATCAACGATTTTTTCAGATGACGATTTATTATACATTTTCTTCATGTTTTTGCGCATGGCAGACAATAGTGCAGGGTTATTTATTAAATCAATTGTACTGTTAATAATTTGATAGGAATTATATGTTACAATTCCAGCACCTTTTTTTTCGAAATACAAGGCATTTTCCTTTTCCTGTCCCGGAACTGGTTTGATAAATATTAGAGGCAACTGCACAGATAGAGCTTCTGTTAATGTAATTCCTCCCGGTTTAGTAATCATACAGCAGGCAATTTTGTATAGTTCATGAATATTTTCAATAAATCCGAACACTTTTAAATTTTTTAGCCTTAAGGATTCCAATTTAGCTTTTTGCAACTGATTGTTTCCGCAAACAACTGCAACCTGAATATTTTTATTCTTACATAATCCAATACACACCTTTTTTATATCTTTGAATACCCCAAATGCTCCAGCATTTATCAGAACAATCCCTTTACTTCTTTTGAAATTATACTTAGCATGGAGTTTTGATATATTATCGATTTCTTCAAAAGCATCTCTAATAGGAATTCCTGATACAACTATTTTTTCAGGTGGAATATTCATATTCTTAAATTCCTCTTGCAATTCATCTGTTGCAATATAAAATTTATCAATCTCTTCACTTATCCACAGTTTGTGAGCATAATAATCAGTTATTATGTTAAATACTGGTATGTTTTTGCCTTGATTATCCTTGATTTTTAAGGATGCTAATATTGGAAATGTGTTTATTATAACATCAGGTTTAAATTCTTCTGAGATTTTTTTTAGTTTAGAAAATCCAAAATTTCTGTACAACTCAACAATTCTTTTGTCGGTAAGTTTTTCTGAACCAAAATAAAGCCTTGAATATGCTTTTCCAAAGTCGTAGCTTATTATATATGCTCTTTTTATAGCTTCAGTAATTCTTGGATGAGTTTCCGTAAATAGATCTACAACAATCACATTACTGTAACCTTTTTTAATAAATGCATTTTTTATAGCTGTTGCTACCATTTTATGACCATTCCCAAAGGGTGCAGTAGTTATTAATATATTTTTATCCATAATACTCCTTAAGATTGTTTTATTGTTGTTCTGTTTAGACTTACTTCTAAATATTATAATATATATCTTAGATTTATGAAAGGTATTATGTTAAATTCAGGGGGAGAATATGTATAAAGAATTTTTTGAAGCCTTTATTTTAGTTTTTGTTGCAGAACTGGGTGATAAAACCCAATTGATGCTTATAACTTTAGCAGCCAAATATACAGTAATTCAAATGCTTGCGGGAATACTCATAGGAGTCTTGTTAAATCATGGCGCTGCTGTATATATAGGTTGTTTTATTTCTGATTTGACAGATGCATATCTTCTTCAAGTATTTGCAGGTATTATTTTTATAATATTTGGAATTATGACTATTGTATATGAAGAAAAGGATGAAAAAGCAAAACAATATAATTTAGGACCTGTAATTACTACAGCCCTTACTTTTTTTATTGGAGAAATGGGAGATAAAACTCAGCTTACTTGCATGACTTTATCCATGGATGCCCTCTATCCTTTAACGGTTTTGGCAGGTTCTGTTGCAGCAATGCTTACTATAGGTTTTATTGGAATTATTGTTGGAACATCATTGACTAAACATATCCCTTCTTATATAATAAAAACAATATCAGGACTGATATTTATAATATTTGGAGTAATGAGGCTGATAATATAAATGAATATAAATTACATAAAAGATAAACTAAAAGATATTAAACCAAAGCCAATGGACTATGAAGTAAGTTTTGCGGTCTTAGTGCCAATAATAGAAATTGATGGAGAATTAAACCTAATTTATGAGGTTAGATCTAATTCTATTACACAACCGGGAGAAATTTCTTTTCCAGGCGGAAGAATTGAGGAAGGTGAAAGCCCCAGAGAAGCTGCAGTAAGAGAAACTTCCGAAGAATTATTGATAAATAAAGCAAATATTGAAGTTTTAGCGGAACTAAATTATGCTTCCAGTAAAAGTGGCTCTTTCGTATTTACATTTTTAGGGCTGATTAAAGATATAGATGCATATGAAATTGACTATAATATAGATGAGGTTTCAGAGTTGTTTTTCGTTCCCTTGTCATTCTTCTTGGATAATAAACCTGAAAAATATTATATGAATTATTATCCTGAAGCTGATAAGAATTTTCCATATCATATGGTCAATAACGGAGAGGATTACAACTGGGGAAGCATTAGATATCCGGTTTATTTTTATAAATATTACAATTATATAATATGGGGCTTAACTGCTAAAATTACCTACAGCTTTATCAAAGAACTAACAAATGGCAATGATAAAACGAGGGAAATTAATGAAGGCTAATATATTTAATATACAAAAATTTTCTGTTCATGATGGACCTGGTATTAGGACAACTATATTTTTTAAAGGATGCCCCTTAAAATGCATGTGGTGTCACAATCCTGAAAGTCAAAATTTAGATAAGGAAATTTTATACGATAAGAATAAATGCACCTTGTGTGGGTCTTGTGTGAAGGAATGCAAAAATAATGCTATTGAAATAGTAAATAATAAGCTTCTTACAAATATGGACAAGTGTACCTTTAATGGAGATTGTACTCTTTGCTGTGTAAATGGTGCAAGGCAAATTGTAGGAAAAGAATATACAGTGGATGAAGTTATGAAAGAAGTTTTAAAGGACAAAGTTTTTTATAAAAACTCCAAAGGTGGAGTAACCTTGTCTGGAGGAGAGCCTTTAATAAACGCAGAATTTGTTGAAAAGCTATTAGGCAAATTAAAAGAGGAAAATATTCATACAGCAATTGATACCTGCGGGGCAGTCGACTTTGAAATTTTGGAAAAAGTAGCAAGGTATACGGATTTGTTTTTGTATGACATTAAAT
>DATESJ010000214.1:0-4167 GCA_035270885.1 Sedimentibacter sp.
CCTAACAACTCTACCTTTTAATAAGTGTTCTTCGACTATCTCATCAACTCTTTCAATAGTCATTCTAGCATAAAAAGAACCTTCAGGATAAACTATCACGACTGGACCTTCTTCACAGAGACCAAAGCAGCCGGTAGCTACAACCTGAACTTCGTCTTCTAAATTTACTTCTTTAATTTTTTCTATAAACCTTTCCTTAATAAGAGCAGATTTTGATGAAGAGCAGCCTGTTCCACCACAAACCAACACATGAGATCTGAAAATTTTCATAACCATCCTCGCTTTCTTCAGTTACTTTTCTGAGCCGATTGTATACTCTAATACAACTCTGTTGTTAACCAAATGTTCAGATACAATTCTTTTAACTTTTTCAGAGTCAACATGTATGTATGTTACTTTTTCCTTATCAGGTGTATATATTTCTACAATTGGCTCTAATGTACACATTCCTATGCAACCGGTCTGTACGACTGAAACATTGTTCAAATTTCTTTTTGCTACTTCTTCAACAAAAGTAGAAAGAACAGGTCTTGCTCCTGCAGATATTCCACAAGTGGCCATACCCACAACTACACGAACATCCTTATCTGTATTCCTCATTTCTACATTTTGTATTGATTCATCTCTTAACTTTTTTAATTCCTCCAAAGATTTCATAATATCCCCCTAATCCTTGTATTTTGCCAATATATCCGGTATTTTTTTCGGCTCCAATTTTCCATAGACATCCTGGTCAATCATCATAACAGGTGCGAGACCGCAACAACCTAAGCATCGAGTTGCCTCAAGGGTAAATAAGTTATCAGGTGTAGTTTGTCCGACTTTTACATTCAGTTCCTTAATTAGTTTATCCATGATTAACTGAGAACTTTTTACATAACATGCTGTGCCAAGACATACACCGATTTTGTGTTTTCCTTTTGGTTCAATGGCAAATTGTGTATAAAATGTAGCAACACCATATACTTCTGCCAATGGAACGCCTAATTCGGAAGAAATGAACTTTTGAACCTCTATAGGCAAGTAACCGAAGATATCTTGTGCCTGGTGCAACGTTTGCATTAGGGATCCTTGAACTCCCCTTATTGAATCGATGTACTCTTTAAGCTCTATAAAGTGCTTTTCATTTGCTTTCACATCCAGTACCTTATTCAAAATAATAACCTCCTTAATGTCTTTTTAATATTTTAATTCATTATATATTTATGTTAATTAAATGTCAATCTATGGAAATGATATTAATGAAAACGTATGCTAAATTAAATAATCTATTACTTTTATTAATGAATGTAGTTCTTTTTTGATAATATTCTTACTTTAATTCTACATCTATATGGGTTCAGGGAGGCACGTTTAAACTTATGTACTTATTATATTCATCAAATAAAAAAATAGAAGATTAAGTATGCCCTAACCCTATTTTTCTTTTTTCTGAAAAATAGCGGTAGGTCAACCGCACAGAATGCCAAATTTGTGCGAGTTCACGAGCAAACAAATTTGATGCATTCCCCTGCGATTGAATAATGCAATGATTAATCTTCTATTTTTAATAAATCCAATATTCTGTTTAAATCTTCGCTACTATGGTATTCTATTTCTATTTTACCTTTATTTTTATTACTTTTAATATTTACCTTTGATGAAAATCTATCTGTTAAAACATCCTCCAAATAAGCAAGATATTTATCCTTTTCAGGTTTTGTATTACGCTTTACTTTTTTTGTAGCTTTCACTAGGTTTTCTACATCTCTTACACTTAAATTGTCTCTTATGATAATGTCTGTTATAGACTTTTGTTTTTCCTTTTCTAAACTTAAAATTGCTCTGCCATGACCGGCGCTTATTAAATTTTTTATTATTTTATCCTTCACATAATCATCTAAGTTGCTTAATCTCAAAATGTTAGTGACATAAACTCTAGATTTTCCAACTATATTTGATACCTGCTCCTGAGTTATTCCGTATCTTTCCATAATAAATTCATAAGCATTAGCTTCATCTATAGCATTTAAATCTTCTCTTTGAATATTTTCGATTAATGCAATTTCCGAAGCATTTCTTTTCTCAATATCTCTAATTATGCATGGCATTGTTTTGATGTTAGCATTTTTACACGCCCTCCATCTTCTTTCTCCTGCAATAATAGTGTAGAATTCTCCCTCTTTTCTCACAATTATAGGCTGAATAACACCATATTTTTTTATGGACTCCGTAAGTTCATCTAATTTATCCTGTTCGAAAACTTTACGAGGCTGATTTGGATTTGGGGAAATCAGATCAATATCTATTTCTTGTATTCTTTCATAGTCTTCTTTTTCTAATTCTTCCGGAATTAATGCCGACAAGCCCTTTCCTAATGCTTTTCTCTTAACAGCCATATTTCCTCCCTAATTGTTTTTAATCAATTCTTCAGATAATTTTGTATAAGCAGTGCTTCCTTTGGATTTATCATCATATAACATTATAGGTTGCCCAAAGCTTGGTGCTTCAGCAAGTCTTACACTTCTTGGTATGACAGTTCTATATACCTTATCCTTAAAATATTTCTTGACTTCTTCTACTACTTGTATTGAAAGATTGGTTCTGCCATCAAACATATTTAAAAGTACACCTTCAATTTCAAGCTTAGGATTCAAACCTTTTTTAACAAGTTTAACTGTATCAATAAGTTGTCCTACTCCTTCCAAAGAATAGTACTCGCATTGTATAGGTATTAATACTGTGTTAGATGCAGTAAGGGCATTCAATGACAATAAGCCAAGTGACGGAGGACAATCAATTATTATGAAATCATAGCTTTTTTCAATTAAATTTATTTTTTCTTTTAAAGTTTTTTCACGATACTTTGTATTAGTAAGTTCTATTTCAGCACCTGCCAACTGAATATTTGCAGGGATTATCTCTAAATTTTCTATCTCAGTTTTGAAGATGATTTTATTGATGTCATAATCTTCAATTAACACATCATAAATTGTGTATTCTAACTGATTTTTATCAATACCGAATCCACTTGTTGAATTACCCTGGGGGTCAATATCAATGCTAAGTACTTTCTTTCCTTTTAATGCTAATGCTGCACACAAATTAACATTGGTTGTAGTTTTTCCAACTCCGCCTTTTTGATTGAAAATACTTATCACTTTGCCCATATCATCACCTTCTAAATACCTTTTTTCGGAATTTTAACCTTTATTTCTATGTACTCATCTGATTCATTCTGTTCAAACTTAGCTTCAATACCTGTCTTAACTATTTCATTATAAGCGTTTTTGATTGTATTTATATATATTTTGTAATTTATAAAATTTCTTATATAACGCCTGTCCTTTTTTTTCTTGTCATTTATATCTTCAGCAATTGAATTTACAAGTTTCTCTGTTTCGCTAACATTTAAATCCTTTTTAATGATTTTTTCTACAATATTAAGTAAAATTTCTTCATCACTAATTTTTAATAATGCTCTACCGTGTCGTTCAGTTAACTTTCCTTCTCTTAATTTGTCTATAACTGACTGGGGAAGTTTTAGTACTCTTATTTTATTTGCAACTGCTGATTGGGATTTTCCTAACTTTTGTGCTAATTGTGTCTGACTTAAACCAAATTCTCTTATAAGCCTTTCAAAAGCCATAGCTTCTTCTATAAAATCCAAATCTTCACGCTGTAAATTTTCTATCAATGACATAGCTGCAGATTCTTCTTCCTTAGCTTCAATAATTACAGCAGGAATTGTGTCCATTTTTAACATTTTTACGGCTTTATATCGCCTTTCACCCGCAACAATTTCATAAATATCATCATAAATTTTTCTAACCGTAATGGGCTGTATAATACCATAATTTTTTATAGACTCACTTAATTCTTCCAATGCTTTTTCATCAAAAATTTTTCTTGGTTGATTCTTGTTGGAAATTATTTTGTTAACATCAATATGAACAATACTATTAATCAAAAACTGTCCCCCCTTAATTTAATGGATCCTTGCTTGGTTTTCCTGCTTTTCTTGGATATTTAGCTTTTGTTGTTTCTATCTTCTCTATTATAACAATTTTTCTGATAATATCAGCACCAGGAATTGATATTTCTCTAATTTCTTTTATTTTTCCGCCTAATTCTCTAATTGCTTTGTCGGAATTTGTGATTTCCTGGGAAATATTATCACTTTTATAT
>DATESJ010000215.1:0-2725 GCA_035270885.1 Sedimentibacter sp.
GTTAACTGTTCTTTAGGACCTGAACAGTTGCAACCAATAGTTGATGAACTTATAAAATATAGTTCTACACCAGTAATGGTTCAAGCCAATGCAGGACTGCCTAAATATGTTAACAATCAAACATATTATGATATTGATGCTTTAAAATTCAGTCATGAAATAAATATAATGGCTAAAAAAGGTGTTGTAATATTTGGTGGATGCTGTGGTACTACTCCGGAATATATATCAAGCCTTATAGAATCTTTGGATGAAATAAAACCACTAGAAATTTCTAAAAAACATTTCACCTCTACAAGCTCATCTTCTAAAACTGTATTTTTAGGTGATGAAGTTAAAATTATTGGTGAAAGAATAAACCCTACCGGTAAGAAAAGGCTGAAGGAAGCTTTAAGAGAAGGAAACTTAGATTATGTTATAAGAGAAGCTATATCCCAACAAGAAACAGGTTCTGATATATTAGACATCAATGTAGGACTTCCTGATATTGATGAAAATGAAATGATGATAAAAATAATCACAGAAGTTCAAAGTGTTGTTCCCCTGCCCCTTCAAATTGATAGTGCTAATTGCGATGTTATAGAAGCTGCTGTAAGAATTTATAACGGAAAACCTATAATAAATTCTGTTAACGGCAAAAAAGAAAGTATGGAGCAAATATTTCCTATTGTAAAAAAATATGGTGCTTTGGTGGTGGCATTAACATTAGATGAGGACGGAATTCCAACAACTTCTGAAAAGAGATTAGAAATAGCATCTAATATTGTTGAAACAGCTAAAACATACGGCATAGCTGAAGAAAATATTCTTATAGATCCCTTAGTTCTTACTGCTTCTGCTGAACAAGCTGCTGTAATGGAAACACTTAAAGCAATTCCATTAATTAAAAATAAATATAAGGTGAAAATTGTATTAGGAACAAGCAACGTGTCCTTTGGACTTCCTAACAGAAAATTATTGAATACTACTTACCTATCAATGGCTTTAGCTTTTGGCTTGGATGCTCCTATTACAGATTCAACTAATGATGCTTTGATGGGTGTTGTAAGGTCATTTAAAGTATTATCTAATCAAGACAAGGATAGCAAGGAATTTATCAATGCATATGGTAATATAGCTCCTGAAAGTACAATAATTTCATCTGATGCTGACCTAAAAGAAATAATTATAAAAGGTCTAAAAGATGAAGCTAAAAAAGTTTCCTTAAAACTTTTAGATAGTTATAATTCTCTTGAAATAGTAAATGAGTTTATGATACCTGCACTGGATATTGTAGGTGAAAAATATGAAAAACAAGAAATATTTCTGCCTCAACTTATAAGAAGTGCAGAAACATCCAAAATTGTATTTGAAACAATAAAGGAAAAGTCAATAAAGGATGGAAGTCAAATAAGAGATGGCAAGAAAATACTCTTAGCTACTGTTAAAGGAGATATCCACGATATAGGTAAAAATATTGTTAAGCTTATACTTGAAAATTACGGTTACAAAATCATTGACTTAGGCAAGGATGTAGATATAGAAAAAGTAGTTGAAACTGTTAAAAAGGAAAATATTATGTTGGTAGGTCTTTCCGCCTTGATGACTACTACAGTAAAGAATATGGAATACACTATTCAAGCAATAAAAAAAGAATCCCCCCAAGTGAAAATCATGGTGGGAGGAGCCGTATTAACTCCTGATTACGCAACAACTATTGGAGCTGACTACTATGCCAAAGACGCAAGAGAAGCAGTTGAAATAGCTAAAAAGGCATTTTAAAAGCATTTAGAAATCCCCTAAAAATTATTTTTAGGGGATTTCTTTTGTGTCAAGGGGACAGGGTTGTTGTCACATCCCCGCCCTGATTATTTGAGTACTATGTACTTTAAAGTTTATCTATCACTAATTCCCTGTCATGGGGATATTGTAATATCTTGGAAATGGTCCTATTAAACCATCTTCATTCATTGGAAACACCACCACATATCTTGATTCTCCCCAAGTTGCATTGACAACATCTGCTGGTAAATTAGTTTTTATTTTAGTGCTAAAAGATGTATCAGTTACAATAATATTACTAAATCCTTCTAGTTCCCTGTAATTTTGGAAATTCGAATAATTTCTTATATCCTTAGTTACATATACGCTGTATTGGGTTGCTCCTTTAACCGGTTCCCACGAAAGTCCATACCAACATGGGGAACCTAATAGATCATCAGTTTGTCTTTCTGACCATATCTTTCCAACTATTCTATCAAGCATTGCAAATTTTAGCTTTTGAGGTGTACTCTCAACTGTTCCATTTACTGTTGTAACACTAATATCAACAGTTTTACCTAATTTCTCAGAATAAGAAAAAGCATCGTCACTAAATTCAAATATTTCAGGCTTTCCATCATTATTTGTAAAATAAAGCTTAAATCCTGTATATTCTCCAATGATTTGTTGTCTGTCTAATCTAAATGTTACTTGCCCTTCATCTCCATCTAATAATTTAAATTTATCCTCCATATAAAATAATGGCTGTTTTGGAGCAGAATGTTGGGGGATTTCCGGATCTTGTGGTGTTTGTGGATTAGTAGCTTGAGAATCATTAAATTTAAAGCTTCCTTCCCATTCAGAGTAATCATAAGATTCTATACCGTTTTTTAAAGTACCTTTATATGAGCTTTGTCCCGGAAGAATGGTTATTTCAATCCTTTTTGTCTCTCCAAGCTTTACAACACCGGCATGTACAGCAGCA
>DATESJ010000216.1:0-7142 GCA_035270885.1 Sedimentibacter sp.
GGATTTATTGTTAGTTATGATAATGCATGCTGCGAAGATGTTTTAGAACTTATGCGGATTGTAATTAGCAATGTATATGACAAGTTCGGTATAAAATTAGAACCTGAAATAAAAATAATAGGAACAAGGCTTTAGCAAAGCTATAGCAACGAACAATGAATATTGAACAGTGAACAATGAACAGTTAAGGAAAATTTGTGCTTTGGCACAAAAATAAATGTAGATTAGAAAGTTTGTAACGAGGAAAGCAAAATGAAATTAAAAGCGGATTATCACATACATTCAACATATTCTAAACACAAACACGGCAAATCATCAATAGAAGAAATAGTAGAAAGAGCATCACAATTAGGGTTAGAGGAAATAGCCATTACTGACCACGGTCCTGCTCATTACTTATTTGGTATTAAAAGAAACCTAATAAGTGAGGCTAAAAATATTGTGGTTGAAATGAGAAAAAAATATCCAAACTTAAAAATATTATATGGTGTAGAAGCCAATATATTGGATTACAAGGGAACTACAGATATTGCAGGTGAGATCTTAGAACATTGTGATATTATTTTGTGCGGCTTTCATTTAGCAGCTTCATTTTCATCTGCAGGAGATTATTGGAATTTCATTGTAAAAAATAAATTAGCAAAAAACAACGAAAAACTTTATCAAGAAATGGTTGAAAAAAATACTCAGGCACTAGTAAATGCCATGAATAAATACAATATTAACATTTTAACTCATCCTGGAGACAAAATACCTTTAAACATTGATAAGATAGCTGAAGCAGCAGAAAAAACAAATACACTGCTTGAAATAAACAACAGCCACGGTCACTTGAATAAGGATGAAATTAAAATTGCAGCAAAATATAAGGTGCAATTTGTGATTAACTCAGATTCCCACATTAAAGACAATGTGGGAAACTGTGATAATGCAGTAAGAGCTGCAAGGGATGCAGGGCTTGACTTAAATAGAATTATCAATTTGAAAACTGAGGTATAAAATGGAGTTAGTAATTATAACAGGTATGTCTGGTGCCGGCAAAAGCCAGGCAATCAAAGTTTTAGAAGATATAAATTATTATTGTATGGATAATTTACCTCCTGCTCTACTACCTAATTTTGCTGAGCTTTGTAGCAGCTCATCAATGGATGTAAATAAGGTTGCAGTCGTTGCAGATATAAGAGGTGGGATTTTTTTTAAGGATTTATTTAATAGTTTAGAAGAACTAAAAAATAGGGGAATTAAATATCATATACTTTTTCTTGATGCATCTGATGATGATTTAATCAAAAGATTTAAAGAACAAAGGCGTCCCCATCCTCTTTCTTCAACGGGAACTATTATTGACGGAATTTTAGAAGAAAGAAATAGATTGGAAGAAGTAAAAGAAAAGTCTGATTATATAATTGATACTACCAACATGAAACTTGGCAGACTGAAGGAAGAGCTTCTAAGAATTTTCGTAAAGGGTAATATTTCCCACAACTTAAATATCACCGTTATGTCATTTGGATATAAATACGGACTGCCACAGGAATCAGACCTTGTTTTTGATGTTAGATTTTTGCCTAATCCATTTTATATTGATGAATTAAAAAACCACACAGGCAATGACAAAAATGTTCAAGATTATGTAATGAGTTTTGAAACAACATCCATATTTTTAGAAAAGTTAGTAGACATGCTTAAATTTCTTCTGCCACTCTATATAAAAGAAGGAAAATCAAATCTTGTTATATCCATTGGATGTACCGGAGGTAAGCATCGTTCTGTTACAATATCAAATTATTTGGCATCCATGCTTACAGATGAAAACTATAGAGTTTTAACAAATCATAGAGATGTGGGGAAATAACAAATAATGAAAATGGTAGTGTTTGGTGGAGGGACAGGTCTTTCCATATTGCTTAGAGGTTTAAAAAATTATACAAAAGATATATCAGCAATTGTAACTGTTGCTGATGATGGAGGCGGCTCCGGAGTTTTAAGAGAAGACTTAGGTATGCTTCCACCAGGGGATATGAGAAACTGCATTATTGCACTTTCAGATATTGAGCCCATAATGGTAAAATTATTACAGCACCGTTTTAGTGATGGATATTTGAAAGGGCAAAGCTTTGGAAATTTATTTATAGCTGCCATGTATGAAATATTCGGTAACTATGAGTATGCTTTAAAGGAAATAGGAAGCATTTTTAGATTGTCGGGAAAAGTTCTTCCAATGACACTTCAGGATGCCCATTTAAAAGCATTTCTTGACAACGGAGATTGTATATTAGGGGAAAAGCATATTCCTGAATATGTGAATAAATTAAATTGCAAAATAGATAGAATTTCATTGGTACCGGATGTATGTAGACCCCTTGAGGAAACTGTTCGAGATATAAAAGAAGCAGATATAATTGTAATAGGTCCAGGAAGCTTGTATACCAGTGTAATTCCTAATATTTTAGTTGAAGGAATACCAACTTTGCTATCAGAATCTAAAGCAAGAGTATTTTATGTTTGCAATCTTATGACGCAACCGGGAGAAACAGATAATTACAATGTTCTGGACCATGTAGATGCCATTATAAAACACAGCAAAAGATATATGATTGATTATGTAATTGCCAATGACGAGAAAATTCCTGAAGATTTAATAGTACATTATAAACATAAGGGTGCAAAGCAGATTCTTATTGATGATGAACAAATAAAGAAACTTGAAGAAATGAACATAAAGGTTATAAGCAGCAACTTTATAGAAATAAGGAAAAACTATATAAGACATAATTCGGATAAAATCGGGCAGTTATTGTTTAATTATGTAAGCGAAAAAAATAATTAAAGGAAGTGACCCTTATGGATAAATATGAAAATTATATTAACTCGAATCAGCTTAGCGTAGTGGATGGCATGATAGACTGGGTTAGAGTAGTTGACAAAAATAATGTAGTATTGTATGCCAACAAAAAAATGCAGGAAGATTTGGGCGATGAAATTATCGGGAAAAAATGTTACGACGTTTTATGCAGAAGTAAAAAATGCGAATACTGCATTTCCAGCATAACTTTGGAAGACGGGTCCATAATGAGAAAACAATCTAACTTTGGAAATAAAACATATATGATTGTTTCATCCCCCTTAATTAGTGACAGCGGTGAAATTGAAGGGTCTGTGGAAGTTTTTAGAGATATAACAAATGAAGTATTATTAGCAGAAAAAATTAATGAAAAAAACAAGAAAATGAGCGATGACATAACCTTTGCTAAAAACATGCAAAATCGCATGCTTCCTCCCAAAGGAATGTATGACGGATTGAATATTGATTATTTGTATGAATCATCTGATGCCTTGAGTGGAGACTTTTTCGATGTATTTGAAATAGATGAGAATAAAACAGGTGTTTATATTTGTGATGTTGTTGGACATGGAGTGACAGCATCCCTCTTAACAATTTTTGTGAGGCAGTCATTAAGAACAATTGCCAAAGGTGACATTAAAATTAATACAATTATGAAAGAACTTCATAAAACCTTTTTGGCGCTAAATTTGGATTATGACAAATATTTTTCCCTATTCTTTGGAATATATAATAAGAATACTCATGAATTTGAATTTGTCAATGCAGGACACAATTCTCTACCAATTTTGATGAATAAGCAAAATATTAGTATGCTTAAATCAAAGGGATATCCAATTGCAAATATATTCGACGATGTAAGTTATGATGTAAGTAGAATTAATTTAGAGCTTGGTGACAAGATACTCTTTTATACTGACGGCATTACAGAAGCTACAAATAGTGAGGGAATACAATATGGTGTTGACAATCTAGTAGATGTAATAAAATCAGATAGGAACATATTGGAAAACATAAAAATATCTATTGAAAGTTATAGTAAAGTTCAAAAGGATGATTATGCTGTGCTCTTAGTAGAAATAATATAGTGACAAGGGGACGGGGTTGTTGTCACATTCAGTGAAAGTGGAGGGGTAGAAATGAAAAATATTAGTATTGATCTACATGGAAGCTTTATTGACAAAGAAGAATTAAAAGAAATTAAAACAGAAATAATGACAGCTCAGGAAACCCTTTTAGACAGAAAAGGTGTTAGCAGTGAAATGACAGGCTGGCTTGATTACATGTACAGAATGGATAAAACTGAATACGAAGATATCAAAACATCAGCAAAATATATAAGAGAAAATTCTGAAGCTTTTATAATTTTGGGAATTGGAGGGTCTTATCTTGGAGCAAAGGCTGCAATTGAAGCAATAAGAGGAGATTTTCACAATGAATTACTAAGCCCTAAAGTTTATTATGCTGGTCAGAATTTAAGTGGTTCATATTTGAAAAAACTTATCCAGCTTGTAAAAGAAAAGAAAGTATGTATTATTGTAATTTCAAAATCAGGAACAACTATAGAAACAGCACTGTCATTTAGAATTTTCAGAAACTTAATGGAGGAAAAATACGGTGCAGAATCAAATAAGCGTATATTTGTTGTAACAGACCAATTTAAAGGTGCTTTGAAAAGCATGTCTGATTTAAAGAAATACAAGACATTTGTAGTTCCTGATGATATAGGAGGAAGATATTCAGTAATAACTCCTGTAGGGCTTCTACCCATGGCAGCTTGTGGTATAGATATAGATAAATTTATCGAGGGTCTAAAGTCTGGAGCAGAAGAATATACCAAGAGGGATTTTGAAAACAACATTAGCTGTATTTATGCAGCAGCAAGAAACATTCTAAACAGACGAAAAAAGGATATTGAAATATTTGTAAACTACGAACCTTCTTGCATATCAATAGCTGAATGGTGGAAGCAACTTTATGGTGAAAGTGAAGGAAAAGATGGAAAAGGGATTTTCCCAGCATCTTTGAACTTTACTACTGACCTTCATTCCATGGGGCAATTCGTTCAAGAAGGAAGAGAAATAATTTTTGAAACAACACTATCAATTGAAAGCAGTCAAGATGATATTGAAGTTCCATTCGACTCAAATGATTTTGATAAATTAAATTACATATCAGGCAAAACATTGAATTACATAAACAAAAAAGCATTTGAAGGAACTTTTATGGCTCATAATGAAGGAAATGTGCCGGGTATTATAATTCGTCTACCTAAGATGAATGAATTTTACATTGCCAAGCTTTTTTACTTTTTTATGATGAGCTGTGGAATAAGTGGGTATACTAACAAAGTAGATCCTTTTACTCAACCGGGAGTAGAAGCATACAAGAGAAATATGTTTAGGTTGTTAGAGATGCCCTAACCCTATTTTTGCGACCAAAGGGAGCAAATAAATTGGTGAAGGAGACTGTGAAAATAGAATATTACATTAAAAAACAGAGGAGAAAATATGATAAAATTAGGAGAAATGCAGGACTTAGAAATTGCTAAAAAGGTAGACATAGGTGTTTATCTTAAAAGCGAAGCAAATGAAAATCCTGAAGATAGGGTCTTGCTTCCCATTAAGCAAGTTCCTGAAAACGCTCAAGTAGGAGATAAAATAAATGTTTTTATTTACAGGGATTCAAGTGATAGGATTATAGCAACTGTAAGAAAACCAAAGATAGTAATGGGTGAAATCACCTACCTAAAAGTTGTTGAAATGTCAAGGATAGGTGCATTTATGAATTGGGGTCTGGAAAAAGACTTGTTTTTACCATTTAAAGAACAAGTTGGAGATATTAAATTAAATGGAGAATATATGGTGGGACTTTATGTAGACAAGTCGGACAGACTGTGCGCCACTATGAATTTGTTTAAAGTATTAAGAACAGATTCTCCATACAAGGTTAATGATGTTGTAAAAGGTACTATATTCAGTTTGAAAAGAGGCCTAGGTGCCATGGTTGCTGTTGATGGCAAATATCTTGGATTAATACATGAGGGAGAAATTTTAAAACCTTTACATTCGGGAGAAATAGTAGAAGTAAGAGTAAGCAATGTAAAAGAAGATGGAAAGTTAGATTTAAGTCTTAAGGATTCTCCAAGACTACAAATAGATAAGGATGGCGAAAAAATTCTTAAAATACTCATCCAAAACAAAGGAACTTTACCTTTAAATGATGATAGCAATCCTGATGATATTAATAATTTAATAGGTATGAGTAAAGGCTCTTTTAAGAAAGCTGCTGGTCGCTTAATGAAAAGAGGCGTAATTGTTATGACTAAAAACGGTATAAAAATGATAACAAATGAAGCAAAAGAGCAAAAACCAAGAGCTAGAAAAGGTCAAAAACCTTTTAGAAATACCAATAGAAATAGTAATAGAAAATAAAGGCGGTTGACAAATACTGAAAATAAGATAAAATTATTATTATTATACATCAATGTATAAATAAAATAAAAATGCAAAGGAGATTTAAAATGTCTACACCACACAATAGTGCTGTTTCGGGGCAAATAGCTGAAACGGTTTTGATGCCGGGAGATCCCCTAAGAGCAAAATTTATTGCAGAAAACTTTCTTAGTGACGTTGAACAATTCAACGCTGTTAGAAATATGTTTGGATACACAGGAACTTACAATGGGAAAAAAGTTTCCGTAATGGGAAGCGGTATGGGATGTCCCTCAATAGGAATTTATTCTTATGAATTAATACATATGTATGGGGTAAAAAACTTAATTCGTATAGGCTCCTGTGGAGCGTATGACCCTAACTTAAAGCTTTATGACATAATTCTTGCCATGGGTGCAAGTACTGATTCGAATTATGCTTATCAGTACAATTTACCTGGGATTTATTCAGCGACAGCATCCTGGGATCTTTTATCTAAAGCTAGAAAAGTTGCCGATGAAAATAATATACCAACAGTTGTTGGAAATATTGTAACGTCAGATATTTTCTATGGAGATGATTCTGAAAACTGGAAGAAATGGGCTAAGATGGGTTGTTTAGCTGCTGAAATGGAAAGTTATGCTTTATATTGCAATGCAAATAGAGCAGGAGTAAATGCTCTTACTATACTGACTGTATCAGATTCTATAGCAAATCAAACCGAAACTACTGCAGAGCAAAGAGAAAAAGGATTTAAAGATATGATGAAAATTGCTTTGGAGTTGGCATGATATTTATGAAAAAAGCATGGGAAATAGCATATGATTTGTATTCCAATGCAAAACCTGTATTGTTAAGCGAAG
>DATESJ010000217.1:0-3406 GCA_035270885.1 Sedimentibacter sp.
CTTAGGAAGTCTTGCCACCTCTACACATACTCTTGCAGGTTTAGTTTCTTGAAAAACTTCAGCATACATTTCATTGATTAATCCAAATTGGTTCATATCCTTAATGAATACAGTACATTTAACAACATCTGCTAAAGTTGCACCTGCCTCTTCCAAAATAGCTTTAACATTCATTAATGACAATCTTGTTTCTTCTTTTATATCTGACCCTTTATACAGTTCTCCTGTTGCCATATTAATTGGCAGCTGTCCTGAAACATATATTGTGTTTCCTGCTTTTATTCCTTGAGAATAAGGACCTACTGCTGCTGGTGCATTGTTTGTGTGAATTACTTTATTCATAATCCCCTCCTACTTCCAATTTTTTATTCCATATTGTTCAACATCCAATGAATTATTATCAAACCACAATGACTCAAGATCATAAATTACTCTTTCATCTTTATGGAAGATATGAACAATTATGTCATCCGTTTCTAATAAAATCCATCTTCCTGTTTCAAAGCCTTCTTTATAATAAAAATTTATGCCCTCCAAAGCTCCCTTTTGAATTACTTCTTCTGCTATGGCAACTGTTTGTTTCTCGTTATTTGCACTACATATAATGAAATAATCCGTAATGGAACTTGATTTAGATACATCTAAAACAACAAAGTTGTATGCTTTCTTATTGTCACATGCATTTAAAATTTTTTCTATGCTTTTTTTTGTTGAAATCATTTTTCCTCCCTTAGGTAATTTAAAGTATTTACTGATTCTATATTAAGCTCAAAATTTCTTTTGCTAACATACTCAATGGTGCTTTCCAATGATTTAATAATTGCTTCATCAATATTTACATATGCTGTTTCTCTTATTTCTTCAACACTGTCATAATTTCTGTGATACTCTATTTTATCTGCTATAAATATTATTTTTTCCAAAAGAGTCATATTTACTCTTCCGGTTGTGTGATACAAAATCGCATTGATTATATCATTATCATTTACACCAAATTTAGAAACAGCAAGTTCTGCACTTTCTTTGGCGTGTTTCAAATTATCTTTACATCTTGCTTTTCCACAATCATGCAACAAGGCTGCAATTTTTGCTTTATCAATATCACAGTTGTAAATTTCAGCAAGCTTTTCAGCTTCCTCCATAGTTCCTATACTGTGACGGTACAATTTTGGACCCACTTCAATTTCTAACTCTTTTTTTAAAATCTCAAAATTCATTTTTATCTCCAAGTACGGGGACATTCCTCTAAAAGCTTTCCCTCTGAGAGTCACCCTATTTTAGAGGTGTGTCCCCCCTCCTTATACAACCCATTCTTAATTATATATTGCTCAACTGATTCAGGCAATAAGTATTTTGCAGAAATTCCCATCTTAAATCTCTCTCTTAAATTTGTGGAAGATATTTGAAGCATGGGCACTTGTAACAATTCTATATTTCCGCCAAACCTATTTTTTATTTCATTTATTTTATCGTTAACCTCTTCAATACTCATTCCCGGCCTTGAAACAGCAATAAATCTGCATAACTTTAGGATTTCCTCAGGTTCATACCAATTTGGTAAATCAATTACTGCATCAGTTCCTGTTATAAAATATAACTCGCTATCATCATATAGTTTGCGAAATTCTCTCAAAGTATTCAGAGTGTAGCTTTTCTCCAAACTTTTAATTTCAAAATCAGAAACACTGAATTTATCATTTGACAATACAGCCATGTTCACCATTAGCAATCTATGAAATGAATTTGCCTTCAGACCATTTTTATGTGGAGGATTACCGGAAGGCACAAAAATAATTTCATCTAATTTATAAATATTTAACACTTCATTGGCCACAACCAAGTGGCCTAAGTGAATAGGGTCAAATGATCCACCCATTATTCCCACTTTTCTCTTTTTCATTTTTCTCCTCTTTTTCTGATAAAAGTAAAAACAGATACCAGTAAAACTATTATCAGTGTAAATATATTTTCGTATGGGCTTATATCGTTGAAAAGCAATTTACCCATTGATAAGCCTAAAATTCCTGAAAATAAGTAGGGAAAATATATTTTAATTTTGCTTTGTTTAACTTGCTTTATCCTATGAAGCATACTTTCTTTGCCATGAAAATAGCCATTCATAAATCCACTGTAAGAAATAAAAATTATATAAGATGATAAAACAAGAATTGGAATTAATGCTAAGTAATAGCTCTTGTATAAACTAAGCATTACTGACATAGAAATAAACAGTGGCGTCAAAACTACTTGTGTGAAAGAATCACCTAATCCTGCGGATATTCCCATCATACCCTTTTTTATATAGGAAATATTTGCACTTTCAAAACTTTGATTTTCTAATTTTCTTTTTTCTTCCAATGCTATTATGTATCCAAGTATGGGAGTTCCCATATTAGGCTCTGTATTGAAAAATTCTGTGTGATTGTGAATAGCATCTGAAATATCCTCTTGCTTGCCATATAGTTTTTTTAAAATGTTTTTCATACTATGAGCAAATGCCAAGCCCATTAATCTTTCGTAGCTGTAGCATGAATGAGAATAGTTTTTCCATATAAACCATGAATAAATTAAATCTCTTTTCTTAATTATTCCTGTTGGCTTATTATTGGTTAGTTTTATTTTTTTATCTGTAATAAGTAACAATATAATTGATAAAACAAGCAATAACAAATATGCTTTTATTTGAAAAATTAAAGCAAGTAAAAATAATGATGCAAAAATTACTAAATTATATTTATTTTTGATTTTATATAAAATATTAAAAGCAGAAAAAACAACCAATACTATACCTGCATAATACAATAAAATATCTATAGTAGTAAAATTTATTAATTTGTTAAATAAAAACATTAAAAGTAATGCGGTTAAAATAACAGCAGAACTCATTACATAAAGGAGAAGTTGAGGAAAAAGTCCATCATAAAGGCTTATATCAGGATACTTGTTCTCTTTATATCTTTTCTCGTAAATATGTACAAAAATATTATTTATTTTTAATCTATACTTCCAAATAAGTATCCCTAAAAAACCAAAAGGATAAGCAATAGCAGCTGCTTCAAGGATATTCAGCTTTAAAGCAATGGCAGCAACTGCCGCTACTACAGCAGTAAGACATTGGTCACCTTTTAATGAACCTCCAGTAGATACAAAGTCAATATAAATGATATTTACAACTGCACCTGCCAGCATACCTGTTTGTAAATCATTAAGTATAAAGCCTGTAATCAGACCTGCCATTATTGGTCTGTAAATTGTATAATAACCTATACCTAATGACAGTGCAGTACTGCTTGCCAAAAAATAAAAAATGCTAAGGAAAAAATAATCAGAAACAGTCATATTAATTACCATTTAATTCAACAGCCTTGTCCTTAGGAAGCATTCTAATTTCCACCTTAATATTCTT
>DATESJ010000218.1:0-6299 GCA_035270885.1 Sedimentibacter sp.
AATATACAGTGGGCGCTTTGGTAATGTCTAACTTTGGCTCTTCTGGCAATTTAATACTTGGAGAAGATCAAATAGGCAGAAGAATTAAAGGACAAACAAAAAAGGATGAAGGCTCCATAATTATTATTATAGGAACGGATATTCCTCTTTCTGAAAGACAATTAAAAAGATTAGCCAAAAGATCTGCTATAGCCCTTGGTAGAACGGGTTCATATATGGGTAATGGTAGCGGCGATGTTGCTATAGCTTTTACTACCGCAAATCGACTTCCTCACTACAGCAGTAAAGATATTATAGAAACAAAAATGTTCTTTGATGATAATATAGATAAGGTTTTTGAAGCATCTATAGAGGCTGTAGAAGAATCTATTATTAGTTCACTTTACCACGCTAATACCACAGTTGGATTTATGGGTAAAGAAGTAAAAGGATTAAGAGAATATTTGTAATACTGATAAAAACCTGCCACGGGAACCGTCCCCGTGGCAGATTTTTTATCTTGTTGGTACTATTTCAATCCAATAACCATCTGGGTCTGTAATGAAGTAAATCCCCATAGATTCATTTACATATTCTATGCAGCCCATTTCTTTATGTTTTTTGAATGCTTCTTCGTAGTTGTCAACCTTCATTGCCAAGTGATATTCTAATTCTCCCAAGTCGTAAGGTTCAGTTCTATCACTCATCCAGGTAAGTTCTAAAGAAAAACCAGTTTCTTCATCTCCCATATATACCAAGATGAAACTGTTGTCTGATGCTACTTTTCTTCTTACTTCTTTTAAGCCCAATGCTTCCTCGTAAAACTTCATGCTTTTTTCTAAATCTAAAACATTGAAATTAAAATGATTAAATGCAAATTTCATGAGTTCTCCTTTTCAAAAACCTGCCAGCGGAACCGTCCCCGTGGCAGGTTTTGGTTTTTATTCAGGTTGTTCTACTTCTTCTTGATTGTCTGTAGTATTTTGTGGTTCTCCATTTATTAAAATATTCAATTGATTTAATATTTTTTCTAATTCTTCAAGATTTCTGCCGTACTCAGCCCAGTTTCCGTTTTTTGATGCTTCATTAGCATCATTATATACATCATTTGCTTTATTTATTAAGTCATTTATATTTGTATCGTCATATTCTGTATTATCTGGTCTTTCAGGTTTTTCTTCTATTATACCAAAAAGACTTTCTATTGCTTTATCTAATGTAGGTTCCATTAAAATTTTATCACCAAATGATACTACAACCATTTTCATTTCAGGGAAGTTGCTTTCAGTATCTGATTTCAAATATATTGGCTCTACATAAAGCAATGAATCTTCTATTGGAATTACAATAGTATTTCCCCTTAAAACAGTTGAACCCATTTGACTCCAAAGTGTAAGCTGTGAAGATATAGTAGTATCCTGATCAATTTTAGTTTCAATCATATTAGGTCCCGCAATTGTCTTGGTTTTTGGGAATTCATACAAAATTAGCTCCCCATAATTTTCCCCGTCGTTTCGAGCTGCCAATAGTGATATCATATTGTCTTTATTCTGAGGGGTGTATTGAGTAGTTAATAAGAACTCTACATCTTCCTCCCCGGGAAGTTTAAACATCAGATAGCTTGAGCCCGCAGGTACTTCACCATTGTTCATATATTTTTCATTAGCCAAATCCCAATAATCTTCTCTTCCGAAGAAAACTGTAGGATTTTCTATATGGTATAATCTGTACATTTCTGACTGAACATCAAAATATGCTTGTGAATATCTTATATGACTTCTAATTCCAGCCGGCAAATCATCAATAGGTTTCAACAAATCAGTAAATATTTTGTCATATGTTTGTATAATAGGATCACTTTCATCAACAAGATAAAAGTCAATTGAGCCATCATATGCATCTACAACAACCTTTACAGAGTTTCTAATATAATTAACTCTCATACCTTCTATAAATTGGTCTGTAGGTTGTGAATAAGGATATCTATTACTTACAGTGAATCCTTCTATAATCCAATATAACTTTCCATCATCCTGATTTACAACAACATATGCATCAGGATCAAAGTACATGAAAGGTGCTATTTCAGAAACTCTTTTCATTATATTTCTGTTAAATAAAATTTTAGAATTACTGTCAATATTGTTTGAAATCAATAATCTGTAACTAGCTTTTCTTATGCTGAACAAAAGTCTGTTTACAAAGGAAAGGTTAATCCCCGCTTCACCATCATATAAAGTTTCAGCATTGTCAGCACCTGAAGGGTAGTCAAATTCCTTTTCATCAGTATTTACTATTATATAATCATCAGTTTTTTCTCCGAAATATATTTCCGGCCTATTAATTACAAAATCTGTATTAGTGGTAGGTGGAATATTTTTTACCTGCATTTCCGGCTGTCCCTGTGGAGTAACCATGTTAACAGGGGAAAGTGTTATACCATAACCATGAGTGTATTTTAAATATTGATTTACCCATGTTCTCGCCTGCTCATTTAACCTTGTTTGATCAAGTTCCCTTGCTGATAGGAAAACCTGCTTGTAGACGCCATCAATTGTATATCTATCAACATCTACATCATTGAATACATAATAAGGCCTAATACCTTGAAGTTGGTTATAAACTTGAATTAAGGGCTCCTGGTCATTAATCCTAACATTATCTATTACTTCTTGGTTATTTTTTATACTTTCTTTTGTCAAATTATTGTTAGCAGGAAACTGAACTATATTTACATCATCTAAACTGTAGGCATGTTGAGTGCTTTTTATGCTATATTCCATGTATTTTGTTTCTTTTGACAATTGGTCAGGTTCAACAATAAAGTTTTCTACAGCTCCTGCTACTCCTGTTCCTACAATTGATACAATAATAAGGAGTACAGGAACTGCTAAAGCTGTTTTTAAATTTCTTTTTCTTGAACCGATAAAAAATGTAATTGCTGCAACTACACATCCTACTGCTAATACTCTGTATAAGTTTAAAGTTATGTTTATATCTGTATAACCTGCTCCAAATACCCTGCCGAGCTGTGAAAAAAGCAAATCATAACTTCTTAAGACATATCTTATACCTAAAAATATAAATATAAGAATACCTATAATTGAGAGCTGATTTATAATTTTTTCAGCAAACTTTTTATTCAAAATATTGCTTAAATCAATCTGTTGACGTGGGAACTGCTGAACATTTTCAAATTGTTCAGAAACATTTTTTAAGCTGTCCCTAAGAGCAAGATAGCCATAAAACAATACAATAACAACTACAAACAAGAATAATAAAGATATTATTGAATTAACAACTGTGTTTATAAGCGGTAGTTTAAATACATAAAAGCTTATATCATTATTAAATACAGGGTCGGTTATTCCAAAGTTACCTCCATTTAAATACTGTAGAATTTCAAACCACATTGTTGATATGATATTGGCTGTAATAAAAAAGCTTATGCCCACAGAAACCAATTTAATATATAAATTGATTTTCTTATTTAAATTTATTACTTCTGATTCTTCATCATACTTTTTCTTTAATCTTTTAATAAATATGTATAACAAAATTGCTAATATTATAAAAATAGGTACTCCTATAGATACCTGCGCTTTAATTTTAGTGAAAAATGTTTCAGTATAACCTACTTCTTTAAACCACAAATAATCTGTGGCAAATTTTACAGCACTACCAAAGGAATTGACAGCTAAAAAAATAATTACTACAATCCCCATTATGAATAATCTGCCTTTATTTTTCATAACCCCTCCTGATTATTTATAAAATTCAATTCTTAATTTTTCCAAAGATTTCTTTTCTATTCTTGATACAGTCATTTGGGATATATTTAATTCTTTGGCAATATCGCTTTGCGTTTTATTATGATAAAATCTCTTGGTAATTATATCTTTTTCAAGTTCATTCAATTTATTCATTGACTTGTCAATGAAATCTTTATTTTCAATTCTTGCGAAATATTTATCTTCAGCTCCAACAACGTCCATTAGAGATAAGTCACTATCATCGCTATTCATATCGAATTTTTCGTCAAGAGATTGTGAATTAAACATTTTACCTGCTTCAAACGCTTCTAAAACTTCTTCTTCAGAACTATTTGCATATTCAGCTATTTCTTTGATAGTTGGTGCTCTGTGAAGCTGGTTCGCTAATATGTTGCTGTATTCATTAACTTTTCTTGATATTTCCTGTATTTTTCTGGGCACTTTAATAGCCCAGCCCTTATCTCTGAAATATTTTTTTATTTCTCCTAATATGGTCGGGGTAGCAAAACTTGTAAATTCAAATCCTTTTGTTATATCAAATCTATCTATGGCAAATATTAGACCCATACATGCAATTTGGTATATATCGTCAAACTCAATACCTCTGTTGATATATTTTCTGGATATAATTTCAGCCATATACTTGTATTTTTCAAATATTTGATTCCTTACTTCTATGTCTTTGTTTTCCTTATAAAGCAAAAACAAATCATAGTTTTTAATATACTTAAAGTTTCTCGCTTCATTCATATTGATCAACGCCTAAAGTTTTATTTTTTCAAATGTTATTTTTTTATTGTTTAAATCATAATTGTAATTGTCAGATAAACTTTTAATAATCATAATACTCATATCATCATTTAAACTATTTTCAGGTAATTGTCCCTCATTTAAATCAACAACAGACACAATAATTTTATCCTGATAAACTTGAAAAATAATTTCAAATTCTTTAGAATTTTCAACAATATTTTTTATGAAAAATGTACAAGCCTCAGATATTACAACTTTCATATCTTCAATTTCATCAATATCAAATTTATTTAAATTTGCTAATGCAGATGTTGTCAATCTTACTGTGCTCATATATTCAGATTTTTTTGGAATTTTCAATATAATATTATCCATTTTATCACTCCTGAATATTAAATACTTTATTTAAACCTGTAATATCAAATAGTTTGTAAATATTTGGTTTTAAATTAGTTATTTTAAAATTTAAATTTTTTTCTTGCACTTTTTTATAGATACTCATTAAAACACCTAGTCCGGTACTGTCAATATAGTCCAAACTTTCTCCGTTAATAATGATATCTGAATTATTCTCATCAATTAATTCAAAAACTTTATTTTTAAGTTCAGGAGAAGTAAATATATCTACTTCTCCTACTGGATTTATTTCAATAGTTCGGTCTTCAGTTAAATCATATTTTATTTTCAAAGACATGGCTTCCTCCATTATTCTTCTTCTATTTCAATATCTTCTTCAGTAAAAATTTTTGCTATTGAAGCAACTTTATCATCGCCGTTAAGTCTCATTGCTATAACTCCCTGGGTATCTCTTCCCATTATAGAAATACCTTTTGCATGCATTCTTATTATGGAGCCATTTATGCTTAACATCATAACATCATCATCTTTATCAACTATTAAGGAATCTACTATAAGCCCTGTCTTTTTACTTATATTATGAGCTTTCATTCCTTTTCCACCCCTATTCTGAGGTCTGTATTCTTGTGATAGAGTTATTTTTGCATAGCCATTTTGAGTAACAGTTAAAATATGTTTATTTTCATCACTTTTTTCAATAATACTCATTGAAATTAGCTCATCATTTTGAGAAATGGTTATTGCTTTAACTCCCATTGTATTTCTGCCTGTTTGTCTTACATCATTTTCATGGAATCTTATACCTTTTCCGTATTTTGTAACAATGAATATATCTTTAGATCCGTCAGTTTTATTAACACTAATTAATTCATCGTCATCTGCTATTTTTATAGCAACTAATCCTGTCTTTCTATTTGTGTCAAATTCACTGAGCTTAGTTTTCTTGATAATTCCTTTTTTAGTTACAAAGATCAAATATTCATCATCATTAAATTCTCTTATAGGAATTAATGCTTTTATTTGTTCTCCGGATTCAATGTGAATTAAGTTTATTGCTGCTGTTCCTTTAGCTTGACGTCTTGCTTCCGGTACTTCATAAGCTTTAATTCTGTACATTTTTCCTTTGTTTGTAACAAACAACAAATTATCATGTGTTGATGTTATAAATAAATCTCTAACAAAGTCTTCTTCTCTTGTTGTAAGAGCTGTAATTCCTTTGCCGCCTCTGTTTTGAGCTTTATATGTATCCTCAGGAAGTCTCTTAATATAGCCGAATTTTGTTAATGTAATTGCAACATTTTCTTCTTCGATTAAATCTTCTACATTAATTTCGCCTTCATCAGCTATAATTTCTGTTCTTCTTTCATCATAAAAATTATTTTTTATTTCTTTTAATTCATCCTTTACTATTTGATCAACCAAGTGTTGATTAGCAAG
>DATESJ010000219.1:0-5715 GCA_035270885.1 Sedimentibacter sp.
TTTTGTAACTGCTGTATAAATTCTTCTGATTTGGTACCATGTTGCTTTGTCTATAATTCCTGTAACTGGCAAGTCGAATATCTCTTGGAATGCATTTACTGCATCTTGTGTGTTTTCGTCAAAGGTCCCTGTGGGACTAGAGATTTTTGGAATAGCAGGATAGTTTGTAGATATAGTGTTTAAAGCAATTTGCATCAATAATATATATGGATTGTTGTCTCCTAACCGAAGAGGAACTCCAGGATATGTTTCATAAGCTTCCGCTAAGGGAGTATCTTCTTGCAAGTTAATGTTATCACCATAATAATATTGGAGAATTTCATATGGGGTGTAGCCTTGTTCAGCTAATCCAACAGTACCCCACTGAAGAAGCCCCGGACAAAAGGAAACTCGACCGTCACAAAATTGCGCATAAAGTGGCTCTACTTGTCCCTGCCTATTAATATAAGAGTCGAACAGGTCATCTACTATTTGCGAAACACTGTCAAATATACCTCTACCTTGAACATATGCCTGGTCAAATCTCGTGTCATTTGTTATATCGAAATTATAGCCCCTGGATCTGTACCATTCTGTAAAAACTCTGTTTAATGCGGTAGAAGTAATTGCATAAATATTGGCTCTAAGTGCACTTTCAGGCCATGTGGGATATATTTCGCTTGATGCAACATTTTTAATATAATCTAAAAAAGAAACAGTAACATTTTCTGCAGGTTCATCTGGCGCACCTAAATGCACTGTAATTGATTCCGGTATAACAACTTGTGTAAGTCCCGGTATTTGTATACTCATAATCACACCCCTTTAATTTACATAATGAATAGTATTATTATATGCGTGTAAATATGATATGATTATTTAATATTATGATTGAAACACTATATGCTTGTTTGTAGGATAAGTTTTTATGTAATTAATTATAGGGGATTTTCAAGCTAATACTAAGAATGCAATAGCATAAATATTCAATATTAGAATATAAATTATATTTATACAAAAATATGAAATAATATTTGACAAGCGCTTCAAAAAGTGCTAACATACTTTTATGTTAAAAAACGACATATTAAATTTTGGAGGCAAAATATGAAAAAAGTATTATCGATTTTATTAGTTATGACAATGGTTTTTGTATTATTCACTGGATGTAGCCAAAAACCTAATAATGAGCAAGCGGATGGAAATGTTTCAAATGATGAAAGCAATACTTTGGTAATGTATACTAATGCAGAATTCGCACCTTTCGAATATTTCGAAGGAGAAAAGATAGTTGGTGTTGATGCTGATATATCTGAACAAATTGCTAAGGACTTAGGAAAAGAAGTTGTTATTCAGCATATTGATTTTGACAGCTTGATTCCATCTCTTGTAGCAGGAAAAGCGGATTTTGTAGCAGCTGCAATGACAATTACACCTGAAAGAGCAGAATCAGTAGATTTTTCAATACCATATCTTGAGTCTCTACAAAATATTATTTCTGTAAAAGGTGCAGAACTTGAATCATTGGAAGATTTAAAAGGAAAGAAAATAGGAGTTCAATTAGGAACTACCGGTGACCTGGCAATATCTGATGCAGTCAACTTAGAAGATGGAGATTTATATGGTACAGGTGCGGAAGTTAAACCTTATGGTAATGCTTTAGAGGCGTCTCAAGATTTATTAACAGGTAGAATCGATGCTGTAGTTATTGATAAATTACCAGCTGAGGAAATAGTAAAAGCTAACAGCGACAAGCTTACTACAGTTAAATTCGGAGAAATAAGCGAAGCATACGGTATAGCAGTTGAAAAAGGAAACACAGAATTATTAAATTCTATTAACACAACACTTCAAAAACTTTTAGATGAAGGAAAAATTGACGAGTTAATAGTGAATCATTCAAAGTAAGATTGTTAAAGGCGGTCTGCAAACAGATTCGCCTTTTTAGTTAATTGGTATGGAGGGTACGTTATGGACATAATGAAATTAACTAATATGTATGAGAAATTTTTAATTAATTTCAATAAGACATTTATTCACGAAGGAAGATATAAGCTATTTTTAACAGGTGTTAAAAATACTGTAATTATAGCATTTTTTGCCACTTTAATTGGGATAGCAATAGGGCTTTTGGTTGCTGTAATAAGATATAGCGCTAAAAACAACAAGAAACTCTACATACTTGACAAAATATGTAGTCTCTATGTAACGATTATCAGGGGTACTCCTGTTGTTGTTCAGCTTATGATTTTGTATTATACAGTTTTTTCTAATATGGACAACTCTGTACTAATTGCAATAATAACTTTCGGTATAAATTCAGGGGCATATGTTGCTGAAATTGCCCGTGCAGGAATTGATTCAATCGACAAAGGTCAAATGGAAGCAGGCTTATCTTTAGGATTAAACAGCAATAAAACCATGTTTTTAATAATTTTACCACAGGCAATAAAAAATATTTTACCAGCATTAGGCAATGAGTTTATTGCACTTTTAAAAGAAACATCTGTTGTAGGATTTGTTCCGGTTATAGATTTGACTAATGCAGGAAATATTATAAGAAGCAGGACCTTTGATCCCTTCTTTTCCTTGTATACAGTTGCAATTGGTTATCTTATAATGGTTCTTGGTATGGGAGTAGTGCAGAAAAAGCTTGAAAGGAGACTTTCGCAAAGTGATAGAAATTAATAAAGTAAATAAAAAATTCGGCGATAACCATGTTATTAAAGACGTTAGTTTAAAAGTAAACCAAGGTGATAAGGTTGTAATCATAGGCCCTTCCGGTTCAGGTAAAAGTACACTTTTAAGGTGTATGAATCTATTGGAGGTTCCTAATTCGGGAAGCATATTCTTTGAAGAGCAGGATATCACTTCAAAAAAATGTGATATAAATAAGGTGAGACAAAAAATGGGTATGGTTTTTCAACATTTTAATTTGTTTCCCCATTTAACAGTAATGGAAAATATAACATTGGCTCCGGTTAAATTAAATCTTCAGACTAAAGAAGAAGCCACAAATAACGCATTAAAGCTTCTTGATAGGATAGGACTTTCTGATAAAAAGCATGAATATCCAGCTAAGCTATCAGGTGGACAAAAGCAAAGAATAGCCATAGTTCGCTCCCTTGTAATGAAACCTGATATAATGTTATTTGATGAACCCACATCAGCTCTTGATCCTGAAATGATTGGAGAAGTTTTAGATTTAATAAAAGACTTGGCTCATGAAGGAATGACAATGGTTGTTGTTACTCATGAGATGGGTTTTGCAAAAAGTGTTGCAAATAGAGTGCTATTTATGGATGAAGGGCAAATATTAGAAGAAAATAATCCTAATGATTTTTTCTCTAAACCTAGTCACAAAAGGGCTAAGGAGTTCCTTTCTAAAATCCTCTATAATATATAACATAAGATGAACTTAAAACAAAGAGAAGGAATGCCATTGAGGTATTCCTTCTCTTTGTTGAACTCAATTATATAAAGTCTGTTATAATTTCTCCCATCTTTGATGTAGAAATTGTTTCTTCTTCATTCTTAGCAATATCTGCTGTTCTGTATCCTTGAGATAAAGCTTTTTTAACTGCATTTTCTATATTTTCTGATTCTTCCTGCATATTAAATGAATATTTCAACATCATTGCTGCTGAAAGTATTGTAGCAATTGGGTTTGCTTTTCCTTGGCCTGCAATGTCCGGAGCTGAACCGTGAATAGGTTCATACATACCGTAATCATTTCCTAATGCAGCTGATGGTAATAAACCTATGGAGCCTGTTATCATACTTGCTTCATCGGAAAGTATATCCCCAAACATGTTTTCTGTTGCTATTACATCAAATTGTTTAGGATTTGTTACAAGCTGCATGGCTGCATTGTCAACATACATATGTTTTAATTCAACGTCAGGGTATGAAGGGGCAATTTCTTCAAATGTTTTTCGCCATAGTCTTGATGTTTCCAATACATTTGCCTTGTCTACACTAGTCAGGCCTTTATCTCTTTGCTGTGCTGCTTGAAATGCCTTATGAGCTATTCTTTCTATTTCATACTTGCTGTATTCCATAGTATCAATAGCTTTGTCTCCTTCAGTATATTTTTTGCCGAAGTATATTCCTCCCGTAAGTTCACGAATAATTAGAATATCTAATCCTCCCTTAACCAAATCGGCTTTTAGGGGGCATGAATCCTTTAATTCATCAAACATTATAGCTGGGCGGAGGTTTGCATAAAGGCCTAATTCCTTTCGAAGTTTAAGAAGACCTTGTTCCGGTCTTTCCTTGCCTGGTAGTCCATCCCATTTTGGACCTCCAACTGCACCAAATAACAAGGCATCAGTAGCTCTACATATATTCAATGTTTCATCTGGCAAGGAATTTCCAACCTTGTCTATTGCAATTCCTCCTGCCAATGCTTCTGAATATTCAAAATTATGTCCGTATTTTTCACCTATTTGCTTTAATACTTTAATAGTTTCATCTATTATTTCAGGTCCTATTCCGTCACCTTTTATTACTGCTATTTTGCAATCCATCAAGTCCTCCAAATATTATTTCAATTTTTTGCTTACATATCCTACAAGTCCACCTTGGTTAATTATTTGCTCTATAAATTCAGGGAAGGGCTCAGCTTTATATTCTTCATTTTTCGTTTTATTTATAATTATTCCGCTTTCAAAATCTACAGATATTTCATCACCTGCTTGAATTTTTTCAGCTGCTTCATCACATTCTAGGATGGGAAGCCCTATATTAAATGAATTTCTATAAAATATTCGGGCATAGCTTTTAGCTATTACGCATGATATACCTGCTGCCTTTATGGCAAGAGGAGCATGTTCCCTAGAAGAGCCACAACCGAAGTTTTTTAATGCAACAATTACATCCCCTTCTTTCACCTTATTTATGAAATTTTTATCTATATCTTCCATACAGTGTTTGGCCAATTCTTTTGGGTCTGTAGTGTTTAAATGTCTTGCGGGAATTATTACGTCTGTATCAATATCATTTCCATATTTGAATACTTTTCCTTGAGCTTTCATCTTATGCCTCACTTTCTATTTCTTCAGGATTTGCAATTCTTCCTTTGATAGCAGAAGCTGCTGCTACGGCAGGGCTGGCAAGATAAACTTCTGAGCCTGCATGTCCCATTCGTCCTACGAAGTTTCTGTTGGTTGTTGCCACTGCTCTTTCACCTTCTGCCAATATTCCCATGTAACCGCCTAAACAGGGTCCACAAGTAGGAGTACTTATTATTGCTCCTGCATCAATGAATATTTCAGCTAAGCCTTCTTGAATACATTGTTTGTATATTTTCTGGGTTGCAGGAATTATTATGGTACGAACATTGGGGTGAACAGTTTTGTTTTTAAGTATTTTAGCAGCCATCCTCATATCTTCCATCCTGCCGTTAGTGCAAGACCCAATTACAACCTGGTCTATTTGAACATTACCAACCTGGTCTATTGCTTTTGTGTTTTCAGGCAAGTGGGGAAATGCTACAGTAGGTCTTAATTCATTTAAATTTATATCTATTATTTCATCGTATATAGCATCTTCGTCTGCTTGGTATACAGTGTAGCCTTTGTTTGAGTGCTCACTTATATATTCAATTGTTTTTTCATCTACCGGGAATATACCGTTTTTCCCGCCTGCTTCGATTGCCATGTTTGCAATTGTAAATCTATCATCCATAGATAGCTCTTTAATCCCATCTCCTGAAAATTCCATTGATTTGTAAAG
>DATESJ010000220.1:0-3970 GCA_035270885.1 Sedimentibacter sp.
CAGTATTAATTTATCAAGATATAAAGTATCATAAGGCACTAAACGAATTATGATATTGTGTAGGGTGAGTTACACCCGAATTTACGCCCTTGGAGTGTTATATCAAACGAAAGTAGTATACCCTTTTAGGAATACAAAATCGGACACGTCGAACAGGGAAGTAAACATAAACTTTTATAATGTTATTATAGGGTTTTATAAGGTTTGCGTAACGGAGATTATGTACAAGGAAGAGTTATCAATTATTTCGCAAGCTATTTTAAATGAAATGGAAGGCTACGAGTTTTATAAGATGGCTGGTGAACAAGCTAAAACCCAGGGAACTAAAGATGCATTTATGTCATTAGCAAATGAAGAATTAAAGCATGCTGAATATTTAAGGAAATTGTGGACAGTATTAAGCGATGGTGGAGAATTAAAAATTGAAGAAATTTTATCATCAGGAATAACAATTCCATCTCCGGATATATACAACTGGGACAAAGTTGATAAATTATATGCCACATTGGAAATGTCTATATTTGGAATAGGAATGCAAATGGAGAAAAGCTCTATAGATTTTTATGAAGATGCTAAAGAAAAAGTAAAATCTCAGACAAGTAAGGATTTATTCGATTTATTGATTAAGTGGGAAAAGGTGCATTTAGATCAATTTAGTAACAGATATAATATGTTAAAAGAAGACTGGTGGGCAGAACAACGCTTTGCTCCGTTTTAATCAATAGAATATAAGACCAAAGGGGACCATCCTTTTTGGTCTATTTCATTTTAAGGGTTAAAGAATTTATATTTTAATATGGTAATTTTTACACTTTATGATATAATTTTATTATAGAGGGACATTCAGAGCTATGTACCTATTCCTAAATTAAAGCATTACAGAAGGTGAATATGAAAGACTTAAAGTTTAAGACCTATGCTGTTACAAATGAAATCGATTTAAACAAAATCGCGGTAGAATGCCATATCAAAAAAAAATACACATGGGAAGAACCTTTGATATTGCAGGGTGAAGTGCTTAAAAGGATAATTAATGATGTTAATGAAGATGAAATTGTGCTTGTTTTTTCTTTCGGAAGCATAGTTTTTATAAATTCAAACAAAGTGCATATTGAAAGATTTATGGTTTATATTAAAAAAATTAAACCTGACATTGATATTGAAAACTATCAGAGATTTCAAGATGACTTTGCTCTTCATATAGCTGAGGGAGAGGAAATTGAATTCACTGATGATTATGTTCAAATTCCTGAAATGGAATTGTTTTATCCAGAGCTTATTTCAGTTATTATTGCAAAATCTGTAGCCCTTGAAAGAATAGAATTACAACTTGGAAAAATTCTTGATGATTTGGAAAGTAAAATCATCAATCTTGAAAAAGGAAAGCTTAATATAGGGAATAAGGAATTAGCTAAAATAACTTCAACAATTGTAAGGCATGAATATAATACTATTGCATACGTTATGATTTTGGATAAACCGGACATTACATGGACAAATATGAATGCAGAGTATTTTTATGGGCAAATGTCTGAATTTTTCGAACTAAACGATAGATATGAAGTTATTAAAAGTAAGACAGAAATATTAAAAAGTATAATAGATGGTTTGGGTGCAATCAGTAATTCAATAAGAGGATTTTTTATTGAACTGGTAGTTGTTATACTGATAGTTATTGAAGTTATTTTGATGTTTTTGGATTTATTTAAATAGGTGGACATATGGAAAGAATAATGTTTTCTACATATAAAGTTGCAACAAGGCTTCCACTTAAACAGATAGCATCATTCTTCAACCTAAAGTTAGAAGGCTGGAAGGAATATATAAAACTAGATAAAAATGATATTGAAAAAATTCTGAAATATTCATCTGAAAAAACAGTATACTTATTTAGATATGGATGCTTAACATTTGTAGGATTTAATCAAAGTGAAATTCATGTATTTTTTGACTATTTGCGAAACTCTTTTGTTGAATTAGATAATAAGCTAATAACTCATTACAATGAATCACATGCTATAGAAATTTTGGAAGATGGATATATTAAGCTGTGGCCTGAGTCAGAGGAAGAGTTTAAATACAGTGAGAAAATTTCAGATGTTGTAGCTGCCGTTTTAGCCAAATCAACAGAACTTTATAAAATTGAAACTGAGCTAAACCTTGTTTTAAATGAAGCTGATGTCTTTATTGGATATTTGAAAAAGGGAAGGCTTAGAGCTAATACCAAGAAGATTGCTTCCACAATCGCAAAATGCATCAGATTTAAATATAATACAATTGATAGTGTGAAACTTCTTGACAGACCTTTAGAATTTAATAAAACTATAAAATCAAGGAATATCTTCGATTTATTTAGCGATTATTTTGAATTAACCGAAAGATATGATAATTTGTCAAAAAGAATTCATGTTTTAGATTCCATTACTGAAGAATATTTTGACTTCAGAAGTACTCGGTCAGCACGAAGACTCTTACTTTTAGAAATACTACTTTTATGCATTTTCCCCATAATGCATTTTCTCGAATAGGAGAATAAAGGAGGTATAAAATGCTTTCAAAAATCAAAACTTGTGTTCTTTATGGACTTGAAGGTTATGAAGTAGATGTTGAAACAGATTTATCTGGTGGGCTCCCTAATTTTAATATTGTGGGACTGCCTGATATTTCAATAAAAGAATCAAAAGAAAGAGTTCGCTCTGCCATTAAGAATTGCAGATTTGATTTTCCTGTAAGCAGAATTACAGTTAACCTTGCACCGGCAAATTTGAAAAAAGAAGGAAGCCAAATAGATCTGCCAATTGCAGCAGGAATACTTCTTGCTTCAAAAGTTATTTATAGGAAAGTGGACGAAGAAACCTGTATTATTGGTGAATTATCCTTAGATGGCAAAATAACTGCAATTGACGGTGCCTTGCCCATGATTATTTCCATGCGCAACAATAAATTTAAAAGAGCAATAATACCTGAGGATAATAAAGAAGAATGTGGCGCCATAGAAGGAATCGACATAATACCTCTTGATAATATTACCCAATTGGTTAATTATTTAAATGGAAATATAGTTATTGAGCCCTATAGATTTAAATATGATTTCACCTCTACAAAAGATTATTTTCAAGAAGATTTTTCTGAAATAAAGGGACAGCCTGCAATGAAAAGGGCAGTTGAAATTGCAGCAGCCGGTATGCACAATATTCTTTTGCTGGGAAGCCCAGGTTCCGGGAAAACAATGATAGCCCGGCGTATTCCTACAATTTTGCCAGATTTGACTTTTGAAGAATCTTTAGAAGTTACTAAAATTTACAGCATATCCGGATTGCTGAACAATAAAGGTTTAATAAAATCGAGACCTTTTCGTTCTCCCCATCATACCTCATCACGCACATCAATGGCCGGAGGTGGCTCAAGACCACGACCTGGAGAAGTATCATTATCCCACTACGGCGTTTTATTCTTAGACGAAATTCCAGAATTTCCTAAAAGTGTTATCGAAGTTTTGCGTCAACCAATGGAAGATGGCAAAATTTCCATTTCAAGAGCGAGCGGCTCATTTACTTTCCCTGCAAAGTTTATGATGGTTGCTTCAATGAACCCCTGTCCCTGTGGATATTTAGGGGATCCAACTCACGATTGTTCCTGCAGCCAAGGTCAAATTGACAAATATTTAGGTAAAATATCAGGTCCCTTATTAAACCGCATCGATATTCAAGTTGAGGTTTTGCCAGTTAAATATGATGATTTAAAAGATAGGAGTCTTGAAGAAAGCTCCCAAGAAATTAAAAAAAGAATAATAAAAGCAAGAAATATTCAATTAGAAAGATATAAGGATATAGGCATAATGACTAATTCTGAACTTTCAACTAAGGGTATAGCTAAATTCTGCAAGGTTAATAAGGAATCGGAATTATTGTTGAAGAATGCCTTTGAGCTTTTAGGCCTAAGTGTCAGAGCCTACAATAAAATCTGTCTC
>DATESJ010000221.1:0-6053 GCA_035270885.1 Sedimentibacter sp.
ATATAATAGTTTAAATACACAAGAACAGTCTCAACCATCATTTAACAATATGGATGGACAAAGAAATTATCAACAAAACAATAATCAACAAAACAAATCTTCATCTGAACCAGCAAATCCTTTTGTTTTTAGCGGTACCCCGAGCAATAATGAAGACAGCGATCAACCTTTAGAAAATGTTAAACAAGTTGGTACTGTAACAGAAATTGAACCTGTAAAGGATATTTGTTTTATAAGTATTATAGGTGAAATTGAAGGACACACTTCATTGCCACCTCAAAGCAAAACAACAAAATATGAACACATTATACCGATGATTATTGGAGCAGAAATGGACCCTCAAATAAAAGGAATACTTTTGTTAATCAACACTGTAGGCGGGGATGTTGAAGCAGGTCTTGCTATTTCTGAATTGATAGCCAGCATTACAAAGCCAACTGTATCCATTGTATTAGGAGGAGGACACAGTATAGGTACAGCTTTAGCAGTTTCAGCTGAATATTCTTATATAGCCCCAACCGGTACAATGACAATTCATCCTATAAGAACAAATGGTTTCGTAATAGGAGTACCTCAAACTTTCAGGTATTTTCAAAAGATGCAAGAAAGGATTACTAATTTTATAGTAATGAATTCTCGAGTGGACAGGGAAGCTCTTTTAGAATATATGTATGATACTGATGAAATAGCCAATGATGTGGGAACTGTTTTAAATGCAGATGAAGTTGTACAAATTGGATTGATAGATGAAATTGGAGGATTTAGCTCTGCAATGAAAAAGTTAAGAGATTTGGTAGCAGGAATGTCAACCTAGGATGATGACGAATTCTGGCAAATAATCAGTTGCGAAATTCTCGTATTCTATGATATAATTAAATTTACAAAGAAACAGGGGGACATTGTTTTAAATGGCTAAAACTAAAGAAGCAAATAAAACAAACAAAACGAATAAAGTAAAGGTGAGTACAAGTAAAAAGAGTACAAGCACCAAACAATCTAAATTAACTAAAGAAAACATTTTATATAAAGAAATAATGGGTATTTTTATTGTTTCTTTTGCAGTTTTTATGATCGTTGTAACCACAGCAGAATCCCAGACTGGAATTATTGGAAGAAGTATAAATTTATTTACTCATTCAGTATTTGGAGCAGGCTCTAAAGTGTTGCCATATTTTATATTGGCTATTGGTGTTTTAAGACTTCTAAATATTATTATATTGAATGATAACAATCAAATAGCAGCAATAATAGGATTTTTTCTTTGCTTCATCATATACAGGGCAGTAACTGATATAGAAGCATATACACAAATTGTTAATAGCACAACTTTTCAGGAGTTGGCCAAATCTTCAATTGACCTTGGGATGATTAATAAAGGTGGAGGTATTTTAGGAAATTTAATAACATTTTTATTTGACAAGCTTTTAGGTAAAAATGGTATTTACATAGTTTTAGGAGCACTTATATTTTCATTAATCGTTCTTCTTACTAATCAAAGTATAATTGGCATATTAAAATTAATAACAAATTATATAAAGAAATTCTTAAATGCAATATATAGATTCGTATTTACTGAATCCGAAGAAAAAACTAAAAAAGAAAAACCTTCAAAAAAACAAGAAAATGAAAATATAAAGATTTATGATTATATGTCTTCTAATACAGACAATAAAGACAATAAAAAAGCTGAAATTACTCAGCTAAAAATTGATGATGTACAAAAAGAAGATAAGCAAGCAGAAACAAAAATCGAAATAGCAAAGCCAATTGTAGAAGAAAAAGAAAAAGAAAAAGAGAAATTTGCTAAAACAGAAATTACTGATGACATAATTAATATTGCAGGTGTAAAAGCAGATAACTATAAATTACCCTCAATCAAGCTTTTAGATCCCTTGCCACTTCATGTAAGAGGTGATAAAGAAGATTTAAAAAAGGATGGAGAAAAATTAATTGAAACATTAAACAGTTTTAATATTCCTTGCAATATCCTTCAGATAAACAAGGGACCAACAATTACCAGGTATGAAATTCAACCTGCACCAGGAATTAAAGTAAGCCGTATAACAGCATTAGCTAACGATATAGCATTGGCCCTCGCAACATCGGATATACGTATGGAAGCGCCAATACCCGGCAAAGCAGCCATAGGTATAGAAGTTCCAAACAGATTAAAAACAAGCGTATATTTGAGAAGTTTAATTGAATCAAAAGAATTTAAATCTGTTTCAACCAACCTTCCTTTTGCTTTAGGTAAAGATATTGCTGGTAAAAATATTATAGCTGGCATTGATAAAATGCCTCACTTATTAATAGCAGGAGCTACAGGCTCAGGTAAAAGTGTGTGCATCAATTCACTTATAATGAGTATTTTATATAAAGCTAAACCTGATGAAGTAAAACTTATACTTATAGACCCTAAAGTGGTTGAGCTTAGCATATACAACGGTATACCACACCTGTTGATACCTGTTGTAACAGACCCTAGGAAGGCAGCAAATGCCCTTAATTGGGCTGTTTCGGAAATGACCAACCGCTACAAGATATTTGCTCAAAATAGTGTAAGAGATATAGGAACCTACAATGAAAAAATGGTAAAAGAAAACAGCGAAAAAATGCCTCAAATTGTAATAATTATTGATGAATTGGCAGATTTGATGACTGTTGCTTCTTCAGAAGTTGAAGAATATATTACAAGAATAGCCCAGCTTGCAAGAGCTTGTGGTATGCATCTTGTTATAGCCACTCAAAGGCCTTCTGTTGATGTTATTACGGGAGTAATTAAGGCAAACATACCTTCGCGTATTGCATTCGCTGTATCATCTCATATAGACTCAAGAACCATTTTAGATACAGGAGGAGCAGAAAAACTTCTTGGAAAAGGAGATATGCTCTACCATCCAATCGGTCTTCCAAAGCCTGTAAGGATTCAAGGAACATTTATATCAGATGATGAAATTAAAAGGGTTGTAGAATCAATTAAAGAGCAACAAATTGAAATAAAAATGGGAAACCAAAATGAAATAATTAAAGAAATAGAAAATCAAGCAAGCACTGAAGACCTTGATGAATATTTGGAGCAGGCAATTGATACGGTTGTAAATGATGGCCAGGCATCAGTATCCTACATTCAAAGGAAATTTAGAGTAGGATATTCAAGAGCTGCACGAATTATCGATCAGCTTGAGGAAAGAGGTATTGTTGGAGGACACGAAGGCAGTAAACCTCGTAAAGTGCTTATTACAAAAGAAGAATTAGACCAAATGAGAGGAAATTAATAAATAATGAAAAAAATATACATGCATTCATTAGGATGTTCAAAGAATCTTGTAGATTCTGAAAACATGCTGGGATTACTTACGAAAAAGGGCTACAAAGTTACTGATTTTGCAGATAAAGCAGATTATATCATAATAAACACTTGCTCATTCATAAATGATGCACAACAAGAATCAGTAAATGCAATACTTTCAGCAGCAGATATAAAAAACAATATAAACAAAAAAGCAAAAATAATAGTTACCGGTTGCCTGTCTCAAAGATTTGGAGAAGAATTAGGGAAAGAAATACCGGAAGTTGATATTATTGTAGGTACTGGTGGCTTTGAAAGAATCAATGAATTTATTGATGAATATGAAAAAAACAAAAAGTTATTGGTAGATACTACTATTGAGCTTGATATTGACAAAGATATTCCAAGAAATTCTTTAACTGAAAATTGGTACTCATATTTGAAAATAGCTGAAGGATGCAGCAATCACTGTACTTATTGCGTTATACCACAGCTTCGAGGACCATACAAAAGCCGTAAAATAGAAAATATCGTTGAGGAAGCAAAGATACTTGCTAAAAATGGAGCAAAAGAAATAATTATTATTGCACAGGATACCAGCAAGTATGGACTTGATATTTACAATGAAAAAAAGCTTCATGAGGTTATAAGAAAAGTTTCTGAAATTGAAAGTGTTCAATGGATAAGAATTCATTATTTATATCCTGAAGATATATATGATGAACTAATCAACGAATTTAAGAATAATCCTAAACTTGTTAGGTATTTTGATATTCCAATGCAACATATTAATGACAGAATTCTAAAAAGAATGAACAGAAATACCAACAGAAAACAAATAATAGATTTAATAAATAAAATCCGTAGCGAAGTTGACGGTGCAATAATCCGTACATCATTAATAACTGGCTTCCCCGGTGAAACAGAAGATGAGCATGAAGAGTTAAAAAAATTCTTAGAAGAATATAAGCTTGATAGAGTGGGGATTTTCAAATATTCAAGAGAAGAACATACGCCGGCATATAAGTTGCCAGAGCAAATAGATGAAGATGTAAAAGAAGAAAGACAAAATGAATTAATGGAAATTCAGTTAGGAGTATCATACCAAAACAATTTGTCGAAAATCGGAAAGACCTATGATGTTTTAATTGAAGAGAAAGATGTTGAAAATATCTATGTTGGTAGAACATACATGGATTCGATTGAAATTGACGGCTGTGTTTATGTTACATCTGATGAGGAACTATCCTTAGGCAATATTTATAAAGTCAAAATTAACGATGCATTAGAATATGATTTGATGGGAGATGTGGTTGATGAATTGGTTTAAGAATTTAAATTTACCAAACAAGCTTACTGTTATAAGAGTATTAGCGATACCTTTCTTTTTATTATTTTTGTACTTAAGCAAGGGAGTTTTCAGATTACTGCCTCTGTTAATTTTTGCTGGTGCAGCTATTACTGATGCTATTGATGGCCATATTGCAAGAAGAGACAATTTAGTTACAAGTTTCGGAAAATTCATGGATCCTCTTGCTGATAAACTTTTGACAGCGTCGGCTTTCATAGCCTTTGTTGAAATCGGATATTTAAGTTCATGGGTTGTTATATTGATTATATCAAGAGAATTTTTAGTTTCGGGATTTAGAACATTGGCTGCTTCAAAAGGAGTAACTATTGCTGCTAATTCATGGGGCAAAATAAAAACAGTGTTCCAAATGGTATTAATTATTGTTATTTTATTGAACTATACAGGTTATTTTGCTTTTACTAATCCTTTAATTGTTCCCTTAATTGCAATAACCGTATTGTTGACAGTAACTTCAGGAGCTACTTATATTTACGAAAATATCGGTGTGATAAAAAATTAATTGATTGACAATACATATTATTTTATGTATAATCAAAGGTGAACAAATGTTCTAAGAAGGAGTCGGATATGGAAAAAGATAAGGCACTTGAGCTGGCTATTGCTCAAATTGAGAAACAATTCGGTAAAGGTTCTATAATGAAGCTTGGAGAAAATGCCAAATTAAATATAGAAGCTATACCAACAGGTGCACTACCATTAGATATTGCAACAGGAATCGGTGGGGTACCTAAAGGAAGAATCATTGAAATTTTTGGACCTGAATCATCCGGTAAGACAACCGTTGCATTACATATAGTAGCAGAAGCTCAGAAAAAGGGAGGCATTGCTGCCTTCATAGATGCAGAGCATGCTCTTGATCCCGGTTATGCAAAAAATCTTGGTGTCAAGGTAGAAGATTTAATTATTTCACAGCCGGATACTGGAGAACAAGCTCTTGAAATAGCAGAAGCATTAGTAAGAAGCGGCGCTATAGATATAATTGTTGTTGACTCTGTAGCAGCATTGGTTCCAAAAGCCGAAATAGACGGAGAAATGGGAGATTCCCACATGGGTCTTCAGGCTAGATTAATGTCTCAAGCTTTGAGAAAGCTTGCAGGTGCTATCAGCAAATCCAATACTGTGGCTATATTTATCAACCAGTTGCGTGAAAAAATAGGAGTAATGTTCGGTAACCCTGAGACAACAACAGGTGGTAGAGCGCTTAAATTTTATGCTTCCATGAGATTGGATGTAAGAAGAATAGAAACCTTAAAAAAAGGTGACGATGTTTACGGAAATAGAACAAGAGTTAAAGTTGTTAAAAATAAAGTTGCACCTCCATTTAAACAAGCTGAATTTGACATTATATACGGCAAAGGTATATCAAAGGAAGGCTGCATACTTGACATGGCA
>DATESJ010000222.1:0-3460 GCA_035270885.1 Sedimentibacter sp.
ATGAGGAAGAGCAAGGGTTTCAACTGTATAATCCGGCAAATACTGATTAATTATATTGTTTACTGAGCCTATTTCAATTTGTATTTGTTCAGAATTTAATGTTGCCATTTCATTGTGACTATATGTGTGATTTCCCAAATCATAGCCATTTTCAATAAGCCAATCAAGTTTTTCTTGAGCATATTCTTTTTGACCAAATGGATTAGTTCCTAAAAAGAAGCTTGCAGTTACATCAAAATCAGAATATTTATTTTTAAATTCTTCCATAATTCCAATAGCACAGTCAGGATCTAATACCATTTCTCCATTTACTTCTATAAAATTAAAATTATTCTGCCTTCCATCATCAAATGTAAGTATTATGGGAGTAAAACCTGCCTTTGTTTTAATTTCTCCTTTAGCATAATCATTTAAGCTAATCATTTGATAACCATTTTGGTACATGTATTCCAAATCCTTACGAAAATTATCTGGAGTTCTCTGCCATGTTGATTCTTCCTCACCAATTCCGTGGTACATAAGTATCATAACTTCTCCTAGCTCGTTAGGGTTAAGAGACATATCTATGGCAGCAATAATATCTTCCTCTGTAGGTTCTTTAATTTCAGTATCCACTTCAGTATTTTCAGATTCCAAAGGGGGCTTAATCTCTTCAATAGGTGCTTCAACTACTGGTGTCTCACTGACACATCCTGTCAATATTAGCAGTGCAATTAAAATAAATATTTTTTTCATTTTACTCTCCTCTTTCTGTCTTCTATTCTATATTATTCACATACAAAAGTCCATATGAAGAATTTTGAAAATATTATTTATTATTACCCTAATGTTTGATATAATAGGAAGAGATGAAGGAGGGACACACAAAGAACGTCCCTGTCTATCATGAGATTTTGGAGGATTAAATTGGGAAACGGGAATAAAATTGCACAGGATAAGCTTAAACTTTTGTATATATTGAATTTTATAGATTTGCCATTGACGAATATTGAAATTACCAATTACATATTAGAATATGAAATGATGGATTATTTCTCATTACAGCTGTTGTTAAGCGAACTTATGGATGCTAAGTTTACAGTTATTAAAATTAATAATGGATTTAAATATTATTCAGTTTCAGAGTCAGGTAAGTCTGCTTTGGAAATGTTCAATGATAAACTTCCAGAATATTTCAAAAATGAAGTTGAAAGGAACTTTTCACATATAAAAAAACACATAAAAATGCAAAGAGAATTGTTTGGTCATTATTATAAAAGAAAAGATGATGAGTATATTGTATCTCTTCAAGTTAACGAAAATGACACAACTATTTTTAACCTTAGCGTAAATGTAGCTGATGAATCTTTGGCTAAAAACATAATAAAAAAATGGGAAATAAGTCCCGAAAAAATATTTGGACAAATTATGAACACATTAACATCTGATATTAATGAAAAACCTTGATTAAATCGGGAACAAATTGCAGGTCTATGGAGCTGAGCTTGTATCCCTTTTTTTCTATTATTGTAATTTGCTGTTTCTTTGAGTTTGTAACATAAATATTGTTATCGCTGTAAGAAATAGATTCAGGATAACCTCCAAGATACATGGTTTTAACAATTTTTCTTAGAGCTGCATCTGCAATATAAAGACTTTTATCAACTATGTTGATTGCATACATCATATTATTTTCATAATCAAACAAGAAATCAGAGCATAAACCTTCAATAATAATTAAATCATCTATCATTCCACTCTTTAAATTTATGAAATTTACTTTAGTATGAATATTTCCGTTAACATAATAAGTCATAGCAATAATTGTGTCGCCTAACATAAATAGGTGCATAGGCTTCCCTTCTGTTTTGAAAGTTCTTCTCAATCCTTGGTCAATACTGTATTCAACAACTTCGTTTTCTTCATAGCAGGATGTGTAAAGCAAATTACTTTTTTCAGAACATATAACATCATGGGCTTTTATACCTGCAGGTATGGAGCCTGTCAATGCAAAAGAATTTAAATCTATAATAGAAATATTGTCTGATTCAAAATTGGCAACATACATATTATCATTGCTTAAGCATATATGCCTTGGGTCTCTTCCTACATTAGTTTCAAAAAATTCATTTGAACTAATGTCATATTTATATATTTTATTGTTGAATGAATCAGTCATATATACTGAATTTTCATATGTTTCCATGCTGTGAATAGCAAAGCTGTCACTGGATCCTAAATTTACAGCTTTATCAATTATGTAGTTTTCTCCCGCTAATTTGATAATAAATAAAAATAGCCTTCCTTGACTTATTCCGGTTAAAACAATTCTTTCATCATACACTGCAATCACCTCCATATAGTTTATGAAACATAAGTAAAGAAGTGAATATTATGTTTTAATATTTTAAATATGGGTATATATAAATTAATAAGACAAACAATAAGGAGATATTTATGTTAAACGAAAAAGTAGCAAATTTATTAAATGAACAAATTAATAAGGAATTTTATTCTGCATATCTTTATTTAGATATGGCAAATTATTATACGGACAACGGATTAGACGGTTTTGCAAACTGGTTTAAAATTCAAGCTCAAGAAGAAAGAGATCATGCCTTGTTATTTTTGCAGTACATACAAAATAATCAAGAAAAAGTTACATTAGGTGCAATAAATGGTCCAGATATAATATTTGATAATTTTGGCTCTCCTCTTGATGAAGCATTTAAACACGAACAGTATGTAACAGCATCTATAAACGAAATATATGATGCAGCTCATCAAATTAAAGACTACAGAACAATGCAATTTTTAGACTGGTTTATTATGGAACAAGGGGAAGAAGAAAAAAATGCAGACGATTTAATTACAAAATATAAACTTTTCGGCGGTGACGCTAAGGGTTTATATATGTTAAACTCTGAAATGGGAGGCAGAATTTACTCTGCTCCATCATTAGTATTAGACTAACATTAAAAATAAAACACAGCAGATTTCTGCTGTGTTTTATTATGTCCTTACCTGGTCTACCCTACCTGTTGGGAATACATACTCTTGTTCCTATAATTAAAAAGTTTGCCGGTCTCAAATGAGGATTTGCAATAAGTAATATTGATGGTGTAGTATTATTAGCTAATGCAACAGTCGAAAGACTGTCTCCTGCTTGAATTATATATTCTGTAGCTGTTCCTGGAGGACATTCAAAAAATGTCTCCGGTGGTATGCAGATTTCTGTTCCCGGCACAATAATATTAGGATTGAATTCTAAATTTGCATCTCTTAATTCATTTACACTTAAATTGTAAGATATAAGTATGTCACTTAATCTAGTTCCTTCCTGTATAACAACTACCGTACCAAATGGACATCCTGCAGGAACGTTTGGTACACAAATTTCCTGACCTACCTTCAAATCATAAGGATTTGCTTCTGGATTTGCTTCAAGTAACAAATTTAAAGGAATACTGTACCTTTGGGC
>DATESJ010000223.1:0-2385 GCA_035270885.1 Sedimentibacter sp.
TGAAAGTGCCTTTGTTGAATATGCTGAGAAACTGCCTGCTGATGGTCATTTAATAGTTAATGAAATATACAGTCACTTGTTCAAGGATATAAAATGTAATGTAATAACTTTCGGCCTTGATGATAAGGCTGATTATTATGCTCACAATATAAAACTTACACCTGAACCTTCATATACACTTATGCATGAAGGAAAGGAAGTTGCGGAAATCAAATTACAGGTATTTGGGGAGCATAATATTTTAAATTCTCTTGCTGTTTGTGCTGCAGGGTTATCATTAGGTCTTGAGCCTGAAATAATTGCTAAGGGACTTTATGATTTTAAAGGAACTCACAGGAGATATGAATTAAGGGGTGAGTTAAACGGAGCTCTTGTTATTGATGATTATGCACATCATCCATCTGAAATGGTAGCAACCCTAAAAACTGCACGTTCATATACAAAGGGTAAAATAATTACTGTATTCCAGCCCCACACTTATACACGAACTATTAAGCTATTAGATGGCTTTGCGGAAGCATTGTCTTTGTCTGATGAAGCAATTTTATTAGATATTTATGCTGCAAGAGAAATAAATACCGGCGAAATTCATTCAAAAGATATTATAAATAAAATGAAGAATTTTTCAAAAGAAGCAATCTATGCAGAGAGCTTCCAGAATGCAGCTGACATAGTAAAGTCACTTGCAAAAAAGGGTGATATCATAATTACCATGGGAGCCGGAAATGTAGACCAAACACTAGATTTTTTGTTGGATTAAGATATGGGCAATAGAGCATCTGGGCATCTATTCATTAATTTTTTCCCAGTGCTCTAATGCTTCATTTAACTCTATAAAGGCATTTGCTTTATCCTTTGCCATTATTGCACCTTGTAGGCGGGATATATTTTTATCTACCAATTTAATTTCATCTCTTTCTGCACTGAATTGAATAACTTTCACAACACCTTTCCATGATTCCTTTAGTTGCTCAGTATTAGCATTAGCTTCTACCCATTTGTCATCTTTAACATCATCCAAAATTTTGTTTATTGAATTGGTAATATTGTTATTATCAAAATATTTTTGATAAATACCATCACTTTGCATTATAAATATAAAAAAAACAATTGTTACAATTGGAATTGCTATTACTAAAAATTTTCTCATGAATCTCTCCTTAATATGGACCTTTATAATCTCCTATATCAATTAATTTTTTTATTTTGTCCTTATATGTATCAACATAAAAAGAACCTGCCGGATTTAATGTTGCTATAAAAACATCGGAAAGATCTTTTATTCCGTGTGATTTTAATTGCTTATCCAGCCATTGTTTATCTTTGTTCATCTCTTTTAAATTTTCCTCAATGAGCATTCCATCGTAAATAAGTTCAGTGCTTATACCAGACGGTTTTTTAGATATTTTCAAATCCTTGTTTGTTACCGGTTCATATTCAGGTTTTCTAAGAACTGACAGTTGTCCATTTGGCTCAATTATGGCAAAATCCACTTCATTTAAATCGAAAACATCTTTATTTCTTAATAATTCTATTATGTCTGAGGCTCGGTATTTCATTTTTCTTAAAACATCTTCCATTACTTTCCCATTCATTATAACAATTGTTGGTTCTCCCTCTATATACTTTGCCGCATATCTCCATTTCAAAGTAATATATTCCATCAAAAATCCCAAAGCAGCCCAACACAATAAACCAAGCCAATGAACCCATGCTCTGCTTTCTAAATCTACAGTTAATTCAGAAGCAATGGAGCCAATTGTAATTCCCAATACATAATCAAAGAATGTTAATTGGCTTATTTGCTGCTTTCCTAACAATTTAGCAAATATAAGAAGTGTAAAAAATGCTATAATTGAACGTACCATTACTACTAAGCTTTCACTCAATTTATCTCCTCCCATTATACATAATTACATTATTATTAGATATAAAACATATATTATCCGCCTTTATAGGTTATATTACTATTATTTCTTGATTTTTCAATTTCATAAATGTATAATATCAATGTTATAGGATTATAAGAAAAAAAGGAAAACAAATGAAAATAAGAGCAAATAATTTAAAAGATACAGAAGAAATAGGTAGAATAATAGCAAAATGCCTTGAAAAAGGCACGGTAATTTGCTTGGATGGTGACTTAGGAGTTGGGAAAACAGCTCTTACACAGTTTATAGCCAAGGAATTCGGTGTGGAAGAATATATTGTAAGCCCTACATTTACTATTATTAAGGAATATGAAGGGAAACTTCCTTTTTATCACATGGATGTCTACCGCATAGATTCAGAGGATGCTATGTATGATTTAGGCTATGATGAATATATATATTCAGAGGGAGTTACAATAATAGAGTGGTCTCATTTGATAAAAGGAATACTTCC
>DATESJ010000224.1:0-4716 GCA_035270885.1 Sedimentibacter sp.
CGGAACCGTCCCCGTGGCAGATGGGATAGACCTGCCACCGGAACCGTCCCCGTGGCTGATTAGGAGGTAAGATGGGAAAGGTTGTAGTAGTTGGAAGTATTAATGTTGATATGGTTTTTACATCTGATGTAAGACCAAAAGCAGGTGAAACAGTTCTTGGAAATACATTTTCCATCATTCCCGGCGGCAAAGGTGCAAACCAGGCAGTTGCTGCTGCTAAATTAGGGGCTGAAACGCATATGATTGGATGTGTGGGGAATGATTCAAACGGTGAATTCTCTATTAAAAACCTGCAAAATATGAATATAAATACCCAAGGCATTAAAATAATTGACAATGTTCCTACGGGTGTGGCAAATATTGTTGTAGCAGAAAATGACAACAGCATTATAGTCATTTCAGGAGCAAATTACAAAATTAATAATGAGTTGATAGATAGTTTAAAAGACTTAATATTATCAGCTGATATAGTGCTTTTACAGTTAGAAATACCTATGGAAGTTGTTGAATATGTTGTAGAATTATGCAAGAAAAACAATGTGGATGTTTTGTTAAACCCTGCCCCTGGGGTAGAATTAAATAAATCTCTTATTGAAAATGCAACATATATTACTCCAAATGAACATGAACTTAAAATGATTTTCGGCCAATTAGACTCGGACGAAATTCTGAAAGAATATCCTAATAAATTAATTGTTACAATGGGTTCAAAGGGAGTTAAATACTTTAATGGAAATGAAATAATTAAAACTCCATCAAATAAGGTTGAAGTTGTTGATACAACAGGAGCTGGAGATACATTTTGTGGAGCTCTTGCTGCTTCCTTGGTAAGAGGGGAAAGTATTGATGCTGCTATTAATTTTGCAGTAAAAGCAGCTTCCATTACTGTAACAAAATTAGGTGCCCAAAGTGGCATGCCAACATTAAAACAAATGGAATAAATAAAAAAAAAGCACATAGGTGCTTTTTTTGATGTGCTTATTATCTTAGACAAGTGTTACGTTAGCAGCTTGAGGTCCTTTTGCACCGTCTACTACTTCAAAAGTAACTTTTTGCCCTTCTTCTAAAGTTTTAAAGCCATTAGATAAAATTGCAGAAAAATGTACAAATACGTCATTTCCTTCGTCGCTTGTAATAAATCCAAAACCCTTTGTTGAATCAAACCACTTAACTGTACCTGTTTTCATTAAAAATCCTCCATGTTTTAAATAAATAATTATAATATATGAAAAAGAACTACATAAGTAGTTCTTATCACGTCTCACGAAATACCAATATTAATATAAGTAATGCAAATCCATATTCTATATTAACGTATTATTTCTAAAAACAATTACAACTACTATGCTAGAGTAACATTGCTAGCTTGAGGTCCTTTTTGACCGTCAACTATGTCAAAGTTAACCTTTTGGCCTTCTTCTAAATTCTTGAAACCTTCAGAAATTATTGCAGAAAAATGTACGAATACATCTTTGCCGTCATCCCCAGAGATAAATCCAAAACCCTTTTTAGAATCAAACCATTTAACTGTGCCTGTTTTCATTTAGAAAAATCCTCCGATATTAAAAAAGATACATGTATTGTAACAGTTTTTTCTGTAAATTGCAATAGATTTATAAAATTATTTTTTATATAATAACAATTGAAAATAAAACGTTACTTTGTTATAATTGTTTAGTGTAAATACATTTAATAAAGGTGTACCATGATAAAACATTTTATGAAAATATTTTTTGTATCACTATTTCTTATTATATCAATATTAAGCGTTACAGCTTTGGGATATATTTTTTTGGTGGATAAAGATATTGTAATAGGAAAAATAGAATTTGCAAATAATGAAACAAACGATAAATTAGCATTTTACGAATCCAGTACATTTGATTATGGAACAAATATTGGAAAAGCTGCGTCTAATATGAAAAGATTTAATATTCTTTTGGTAGGCTTGGAAAACTATAGAACTGATACCATAATGGTAGTAAGTTATGATACAGAAAATAAAATAACTGATATAATTTCCTTGCCAAGGGATACATATTTACCAAGAGATGCAGAAGATAGTCCGGAATTCAAAAAAATAAATGCTGTATATGCACAAGAAGGCATTGAAGGTCTTACCTTAAGAGTTGAGGATTTATTAGGAATTCCCATAGAAAAATATATGGTTATTGATTATGAAGCAGTAATTGCCTGTGTTGAATTATTAGGAGGAGTTGATGTGAATGTTCCGTTTCATATGGAATATACAGACCCTTACGATGATCCTCCCTTGTATATAGATATTCCAGCAGGAATGCAGCTGCTTGATGGAGAGCAGTCATTAAAATTTTTGAGATACAGAAAGGGATATGACAACCAGGATTTGGGGAGAATAGAAGCACAGCAACAATTTATTAAATCAGCAGTAAAAAAATCTTTGGGATTTCAATTACCTGCCTTGATTAAAGAAGCATATTCACATATTGAAACAAACATTCAGAGTTTAGATATGCTAAATCTAGCAAGTGATTTGGTTGGATTTTCTACGGACAATATTAATATGAATACTTTGCCCGGCACGGAAACTCCATTAGAAGGATTATCATTTTATTTACCTGACGATAAAGAAATAAAGAATTTGGTTTATTTATTATATGGTTTAAATGTAAGCACTAATAATTAATTTTTATTGAAAGAAGGCGGAATTTTATGAAACAGTTTATTAAGGTATTTCTAGTTTCTTTAATAATATTTACTACTGTAATAACAACAGGAATATTTACTTATGCAAAATTTTTAACACCGGATGGAATTGCCGGAGAATTTCCTGATGAGGAGGATCCTATGTTTGTTGGTGATGAAATAGTAGATGATGAAGAATTTGATTCGCCACTTGACAAAGCAATACATGACAGTAATCGTATTAATATTCTCTTAATAGGGTTAGAAGGAAGCCGATCAGATACAATAATGCTTACAAGTTTCGATAGGAAAACAAAGGAAGCAAATATTTTCTCTATCCCCAGAGATACCTATTATCCAAGAGATAAATATGCCAAATATTCTGAAATGCAAAAAATTAATGCTGTTTTTGGTAGTGAAGAAGAAAGTCATAAAGCTTTGATGCAGGCAGTAGAAGATGTAGTTGGAATCCCTGTCGATAAATACATTTCTGTAGACTATGACGGTGTAAGAGCAGCTGTAAATGCTATTGGTGGAGTAAATTTCAATATACCTTTCCACATGAAATATACAGATATTTATGATAAACCACCACTATATATAGATATAACTCCAGGACAAAAAACTATTTATGGTGATGATGCCATAGAACTTTTGAGATTTAGAACCGGTGACCCGGGATATCCTTCATATCCTAATGGAGATTTAGGCAGGGTACAAACACAGCAGGAATTTATGAAAGCAGCAATTAAGAAATCACTTAGCTTAAAACTCCCAAGTGTTATAAGCGCTGTGTATCCATATGTAAAAACAAATTTAACACTTACAGAATCACTAGGACTTGCCAAGGATGGAATAGGATTTTCAACAGAGAATCTTTCTGCTAGTATATTGCCGGGAGATCCAAAATATTTAGGCAAATTATCATTCTTTATACCTAATGGTCAAGAAATAACAAAAGCTATGTATGATTTGTATGACATACCTTTATCAGCAAATGCAAATGATGAGAGTATAGCTGATGCTACAGAGTAGGGGGTAATATATATGATTAAACCAAAACTTTTGAAGATAGGCGACAAGGTTGCAATATTAGCGCCTTCATCTGCAACGGATATGAAATCCGTGGAAAATGGAGAAAAGAGAATAAAAGCTTTAGGCTTAAATCCTGTAATGTTTCCAACTTGTTATAAAAATTATGGGCACCTTTCTGCATCCGATGAAGAAAGGGCCAAAGATATAAATGATGCTTTTAGTGACGATACTATTAAAGGCATTATTTGTCTGAGAGGAGGTTACGGAACTCCTCGTATACTTGATTTGCTAGATTATGAAATAATCACTTCAAATCCAAAGATTTTTGTAGGATTTAGCGATATTACAGCACTTCATACAGCTTTCAATCAAATATGCCAAATGGTAACTTTTCACGGTCCTATGACAACTTCAAACTTTGCTAAAGTTAAGGATGACAAAGTTATGTTTGAACAATATTCCTATGAAAGCTTAGTTAAAAATATTTTTACTAATGAGCCTATTGGCTTATTTAACAATCCAAACAATGAAGAATTAAAAAGTATTGGCATAGGTAAAGCAGAAGGACTATTAAGTGGAGGAAACCTTACCCTATTAGTTTCAACCTTAGGCTCAAAATATGAAATAGATACAAAAGGGAAAATCCTTTTCATAGAAGAAGTTGGAGAACCTATTTATAAAATAGATAGAATGCTCACATCGTTAGCATTAGCAGGTAAATTTGATGATTGTTTAGGAATTATTCTTGGAACCTTTACAAACTGTCAAAGAGAAAAGAAAGCTTATGAAGGTGGCTTAGACCTTACCTTAGAGGAAGTTGTTGAAAACACTTTAGTTAGATACAATAAGCCTATAATATATAACTTTAAAGCAGGCCATAATTTCCCTCAACCAACAATGGCTTTGGGAACTAAAGTTATTATAGATGCAAACCTAAAAGAAGTAATATTCACTGAAAGCGGAACCGAATGATTATATAGCGGTTCAGTGACAAAAAATTTCAAAAGGAGTTAAAAT
>DATESJ010000225.1:0-4152 GCA_035270885.1 Sedimentibacter sp.
CCAAGAAAAAAATCTATTATCATCTTTAATAGTTGCAGTACCAATAGTATCTTTGTACAAAAAGTTGTTGTCTGGATTGTATCTATGAAGATAAAGCAAAATTGAGCCTTTTGGATAATATACTGTATATCCAAGATACTGACTATTTCCACCATAGCCAATTCCAGAGCCTAACCATTGACCCCCATTTGTATATCCCTGTGTTATTTGATGATGAAATCCAAAATTATATGGCCACTGAAACTGAAAATCTTGAGACATTTCAGTGTTGTTCCATTCAAAAAGCAACTTCCCGTATAGGGAGAACTTTGTGGAAAGTACCATTCCCTTTTGGAGACCAACCGTATAGGTCATTGAATGAAATGGATATTTCATGCCCGCTGCTGCAAAATCATCTCTACCGAGTTCGCCATAAACTTCAAAGCCCACTTCAGGGAATGACCAGCAAGCTGCTAACGACATTTTTTGATCCTCGCCTAAACCGGTTTCACCTATAAAGGTATTTTCTGAAAGGGGGATAATGTACCGCAAGTTTTCTAACTTCCATTTTACTAAACACGTTCGGTTAGCACTTAAAACCAAACCTGGCAAAAAAGACGGAGCATAAGAAAATGTTAATCCATGAAGCATGTTGTGATCGTTTTCGTCATTATTATCAAAATAGTCTGACTCGGAAAGGTAGCCAGTCCAAATACGGAACTCAATATCGCCTATATATCTACCAAAATAAGGAAGATTTATAGCAGTACGACGTAAACCAATATCTACTTTAGGGTATGGAACAGCGTTATTTGAATGCAATAACGGATTAATTTGTGCTGGGCCAAGCCATATAGCTTGAGTTCCAAAACCTACTGTGAACTTATTCCAAGTATATCTGATTTCGGAATCTCCAAGACTCCAGTCAAAAAAAGATGAATTGCCAAATCGTTGAGGTGCATCTACGCCTCTATTTGCACCATAACCCCAAATATAACCATATTCACTGTCATAGGCCGATTTCATTAAATCAAAGGAAAGATTTTGACTAAATACAAATTGAGGTTTTACAGTAAGTTCGAAACCATAGCCTTCAAAACGAAGTCCTCCGGTAAGACTGGTATTTAAACCTTTTCCTTGCCATAAAAGGCCATCGTTTTGGCCGTAGGGAACAGCACTGTTAAATGATGTAAAAAAGTTTGGACCATACACTTTCAGTGCAACTTGATCAGTTATCATTCGATCTGAGTTGTTATTTCTTTGATTCCATAAATTCCTATCTACATCTAAAGAATCAGAAGAAGAATTAAATTTCCATACGGAGTCTGACAAAGTTCGATAGTTTAAAGTAGGACGAAGTACTAAACCTTGGAGCGATAAAAAACTAAAGTATTCTTCCTCCGTAGATAGTAGAGCTTCTTGTGCTGTTATGGTAAAAATATTGTAAATCAAGACGAAGAAAAAAACGAGCAATCTGTAATTTTTTAGCATACGTTAACATTTCCTATTTAATTTTGTCAAATAATTCATTATATGTACCCTGAGCAGTCAATTTACCCTTGGTAATTTGAAAAATAATATTGCAATTACGCAGAGTGCTAATTCTGTGGGCAATAAGGATTATAGTTTTTTTTCCTGAAAGATCGTCGATGGCATGCATAACATCTGCTTCTGTTTTATTATCTAGCGCACTCGTCGCTTCATCCATCACAAGTATAGGAGGATTTGTATATAATGCACGGGCGATACCTATACGTTGGCGTTGACCACCAGAAAGGCAAATACCACGTTCACCGACCTTTGTGTCGTATCCATTATCAAGTTCTTGAAAGATAAAATCATGTATCTGGGCCATTTTTGTTGCTCGGTACACAGCTTCTAAATCAATTTTATTTTTAGGAATCCCAAAGGCAATATTTTCGGTAATAGATGCATTTGAAAGATAAATGTTTTGAGGAACGTATCCTATATTCTTTTGCCATGCACTGAGGTTCTCTTGAGTTATAGTAATGCCATCTGAAGAGATAGATCCGGAATCAGGTGTAAGAAGCCCCAGAATAATATCAACAGTAGTTGTTTTTCCTGATCCTGTTGTACCACAAAAACCAATGAGTGTATTAGCTTTTATTTCAAGCGATATATCATTTATTACAGGGTCTTCTTTACCTGGATAGGTGAAAATTATGTGGTCGAGACATATATTTTTTGTAAAAGCCAATGGTTGAATACCTAGTGCAGGAAGTGGTTTAGCAGAATTCTTTAGGGAAAATTCCTTTATAATCATTTCAGTTCCAGAGGCACTGTATTTAATGCGCGTAATTGATCGAAAAAACTGCTGCATTACCGGCATTAAACGATAACCAGCATATGCATACATGCTTATAGAAGTAATTGCACTAGAAAAGTCTCCATCAGCTTTTAAAATAAGAATTAGAATAAACAAAATAATAGCAGAAAAACCTGCTGCTTCAAGAACATATTTTGGTAAAACTCCGATTACTTCCTCACTAGAGGTATTTTTAGCAAGTTTATAAGATGATGGCAGGAAGGCTTCATAAAAAATTTGTTGGTTACCGGAAATTTTTAATTCTTTAATACCCCAGAATGCCTCACTTACAACCCTATTCCTTTCTGTATTTAAATCAAAACGTTCTTGTCCAAGCTTGTTAAGTTTCTTTTTCGTTCCTATAAATATACTACTATAAATAAATGCAATCAGGATAAATATGAATAGTGTACTAATTGGATTTACAAAAAACAAGAAAATAGCTAGTAATAGAATTTGAATTCCATAGGTTATTATGCTAACCAACTGCATAACAGTGCCATTTATTATATTTTCAATTTCGCTATTGATATTTTTTGTGAATTCATAGCTATTCTTTCCAAGAAAAAAAACATAATCTTGTCCTAGATAGTATTCGAAAAGTCGAAGCGAAAGGTTATGCCGGCATGACTGGGTAAAGCGAACCTGGACATACATTAGGAACGCACTGAAAGCATTTCTAATTACAACAAATGCTAACATTAGAAAACCTAGAGCAACCAAGAAAGAACGTGAAGAAGTAAACCTAAATGCAGTATAAACCAAGTTTATATACTGATTCGTTTCAATCATGTCAATATTGGATGCTACTGCAATAAAAGGCATTATCGAACCGACACCAATAATTTCTATAATTCCCATTAAAATTGCACCCATTATAACAAGGATGAGCCTTTGTTTTTCACGTTTTTCAAGCAATGTGATCACTTTTTTTATATGTTTAAAGGGAATTTTGGGTTTAATCATAGCTATGTTCATCTCCATTTTAAATGATACACTATATATTAAACTATGGGTACTGTCTTCCCCACCTTGTGAGAACAAATAAAGAATGTTATTATATTAAATAACTTATATGAATAAAAACATCAGAAGATTACAGAAATTGTTATTTTACGAACAATGGTTGCCTGTTGTTTGCGATAAATATGGTACTATTATCTCACTCATCCCCCCCCCAAAGGATAGAATTTGGGCAGATCCATTTCCTGTCGAATACGAAGGTAGAACCTTTATATTTATTGAGCAACAATTCCAAAAAAAAAATGGTACACTCGGATTTATCGAACTATTTGACGACCTCTCCTGGTCTGATTTTACCCCAATTCTCGAAACTAACTATCATCTTTCATACCCTCATGTTTTTCAAAATGAAGGAGTATGGTACATGATTCCTGAAACCCATGAAAACAATAAAATTGATCTCTATGTTTGTGATGATTTTCCAAATATTTGGAAGTTTCATTCTACATTAATTGATACTATTTCTGCAGTCGACAGTACTATTCTTAAACATAATAATACTTGGTATTTATTTACTAGCACTCAAAAAGAAGGATTTAATAGCAGCCTTTCTATTTTTTATTCTGACACTTTTCCTTCGAAAGACTGGAAGAATCATCCAAATAATCCAGTTACACGAGGCAAAGAACATAGTAGAATGGGAGGGTCATTCTTTTTAGACGATTCCAATAACCTAATTCGTCCAACCCAAAGTTCAGTTAAAGAATATGGAGAGAAATTAGTACTTAATAAAATATTGACGCTTTCAAAAAAACACTACTCTGAAGAAAAAATAAAAGAAATAAATCCAGAAAATAAACTTAATGCAGTATGTACCCATACAT
>DATESJ010000226.1:0-3099 GCA_035270885.1 Sedimentibacter sp.
CGATGTTGTGGTAGCATATGCGGATTTTGTTGGGAGAAATCAAATTATAGTATCAGGGGTTGCAGTGAACAATGGAAATATTCAGGCTGATGAAGCAACAATATTAGCTGAGTTTTCGGGGAATGAAGTAGGAAGTGTAAAGATTGGAAAGTTAGCAATTGGTGAAACAAAGGAATTCATGTTAATGGCAGAAATAGATTCGGAAATGTTTGAAAGTAATGTAAACGATGATGGCTCAGTAAAGGCAGTTATGGAACTTTCTGTTCATTCAAAGACTGGAAAGGGAATAGAACTCAGTATAGAAAGATATGCGGATGCTCAAGATGTGGAAATTATAAATAATATTGAAAGCTTTATTCTTAAATCAAATGATGCTAAAATTCGAGAACAAATGTCAATGAGAATAGGGACAGAAATAAATATTGAGCCATACATCACCTTCTTGGATACATCAGACAACACAAGAGTTGTATTTGAATCAAGCAACGATGATGTTGCAGATATAAGTGCTTCCGGTAAACTGATGGCCAAATCTACAGGTAGGGCGGTTGTAACAGCCTATCTTATGCCAAAGATAAATGATATTGTTCTGTCTCAGAATAATTTCACTAAAGTTGACGATTTTGAAACATTGGCAGAAGAAGCCATAAAGACAAAGAGCTTTGTTGTGAATGTAACAAGACCGGGAAGTGATTCAAATGATAAAGACGATTTTGGTGAACCAATAAAACCTGATGAATCTACAGATGGCAATAATAAAAAAACCTTTAAAGATGTGGCTGAAGATGCCTGGTACTATGATGCAGTTAGCTTTATAGCAGCAAGAGGGATTACCATAGGTACGGGCGACGGATATTTCAATCCTGATGCAAAGTTAACCAGAGGTCAGTTCATTGTCATGATTATGAGAGCATATGGAATTACACCTGATGATAATTACGAAGATAATTTTGCCGATGCAAATGATACCTATTATACTGGATATTTGGCAGCTGCAAAGAGACTAGGTTTATCAAACGGAGTAGGAAATAATCTGTTTGCTCCTGACAATGACATTACAAGACAGGATATGTTTACGTTACTATATAGATTGTTGAAAGCTTTAGATAAGTTACCTAAGGCAATAGAAACGAATAAGTTGACAAGTTTTAATGATGTGGATCAAATAGATTCCTGGGCATTAGATGCAATGACACTATTTGCAGAGAGCTTGATAATCCAGGGCAGCGGACAAAAAATCAATCCAAAAGAAACCACCAACAGAGCCCAGATGGCACAGGTACTGTATAATATTCTTAAATAAAGTAAAAGGATGCTCTTAAGAAAACATTATTGAACAATTAAAAAAGAAATGGTATTATGACAAGTGAGGGGTGAATTATATTTTAATACAGGAGTGATAGCATGGATGACAAGCAGAAAATTATTAGCTTGTATAAAGAAGTTAAAGATATACAAAATATAATTAAAAATACTGAAATTGATTTAGAAATTAAAGAGTTTGCCAATAAAAAATACGCAAGAATTGATGAAATTTACACGGATTTCATGGACAATTATTTAGATTTCAAGGAAATAAGCAATAACTTGTATGACGGCATTTATATATCTAATGGCCAGGGTGTAACAATATTTGTTAACGATGCTTACGTTAGAAATACGGGAATTAAAAGGGAACAATTAATAGGAAGAACTGTTAAGGAAATTACTGAAGAAGGTCTTTATAAGGGCGCTGTAACTATGGATATAATAGAAAAAAAAGAGCCTATAAATTCCTTGGGGAAAAGTTTGGTAAACAATAAGGATGTGCTTGTTTCAGGAACACCTATATTTGACTATGAGGGCAATGTAAAATTAGTTGTTATAAATAACAGAGATATAAGCGATCTAAAAGAATTAGAACAAATAAACGCGAAACTTAATAAAGACAAGAAAAGAGCAGACGAAGAAATTAATTATTTAAGAAGGCAACAGACTTCCAATGATTTAATTGTTGACAATCAAATGAATGAAACTATGGAACTAATTAATACCATAGCTCCTACTGACGTAACCATATTAATAACAGGTGAATCGGGAACAGGTAAAGAGGTTATAGCTGACGAAATATATCACAAAAGCAAAAGGAATAATAAACCCTTTATAAAGGTAAACTGTGCCGCAATTCCGGGAGAACTTTTGGAATCTGAGCTTTTTGGATATGAGGGAGGAGCTTTCACAGATGCAAGGAAAGCAGGAAAAATTGGCTTGTTTGAACTTGCCAATGAAGGAACCATTCTTCTTGATGAAATAGGAGAAATGCAGCTAAGCCTACAATCTAAACTGTTGAGGGTACTCCAAACAAAAGAAATAAGAAGAATCGGTGGAAATAAACCAATTATGTTAGATATACGTGTAATGGCTTCAACCAACAGAGATTTGCAGGAAGAAATTAAGAAAGGCAGGTTTAGAGAAGACCTATACTATAGACTTAATGTTGTGCCAGTTAATATACAGCCACTAAGAGAAAGAAAAGAAATGATTCCTGACTTGACTACAGAATTTCTAAAAAAGTTTAATAAAAAATACAGCAAAGATGCTGTTATACAAGAAGAAGCAATATACTTGCTTACAGAATATAAATGGCCAGGCAACATTAGGGAATTAGAAAACTTAATTGAGAGAATGGTTGTTATTAATAATGATGATATAATTAAGTATAACAGTATAGCTTCATCACTGGAGCTTGAAAGTAACAGCGAAATAGAATCAGATAGCAGAACATTAAAAAATATAGTAGAAAGTTTAGAAAAAGATGTTATAACAAAGTCCATAAAAAAGCACGGTTCTGTAAACAAAGCAGCCGCAGCACTAGGACTAAGCCAACCAGCCTTGTGGAAAAAATGTAAAAAGCTTAATATTGAATAACTGAAACTATCTTTAAAATCTGTCATCCGACCCTATGGCTCAGAATGACAAAAAGGCTATAACTTTTGTTATAAGGCTATAACAAAAGTTATAGCCTTATTTGCATTTTGAAAAACAACTCTATGGCTTTGATTTTGAGCTTTGTTAAAGAATTATGGCTAAGAAAGTTACTATATATGGATATAACTAAGG
>DATESJ010000227.1:0-5669 GCA_035270885.1 Sedimentibacter sp.
TTAGTAGAAAATTCTGTCATTTTCTAAACGTTTTGTAAGTTTAATCATATCGAAATGCTCCAAAAGTGCAATAGCCATTTTTCTGTTAGTATTTAATAAATCTCTATATTGAGCAGCGGTGATTTTTTTGTTAGCAGTTAAAAATTCTATTAAAATATTTTTTGCTTCTTCGTATAAGTCAACCCTTGTAATTAAATCATTTAATTTAATGAGAACTTTGTCTGAAATCATTAAAAATACAATATCCTCTGCTTTGGAATTGTTTAATTTGTCTATCAGTTCATCCATTTTTATAAATTCAAATTTTGCTTCATTTAGAATTTTAAATGCATTTTCTTCAATTTCCTTAAAATCCTCATCATATTCAATTGCAAAGTAGGGAAGTGAAATAAATTCATCCTGCTGATTTATAAAACCTTTCTGTGTAAATGATTGAATAACCATGTCAAAAAGTAATTGTTTCATATTTGGCAGGAATTTACTTTTAATTTCTGACTTTTTAGCACCTTTTTGATATTTATTTTCTTTATGATAATTAAACAAATGCTTTTCAAATTTATCTTCAATTTCAATTTCATAACTCTTATGCCATACAAATATGTCGTTTTTTACTTTAAAAAGAGATACTTTTTCTTCCTGCTCCAATATTTCAATGTTTTCTTTTATTTCTGTTTCAGAAAGTGCAGTTGTTTTGGCAAGATAGGAAATAGAAACTAACTCATATGCTTCCTTAATTATTTTTTCTATAACATCTGCTCCTGAACCTTTTTCTTTAATTTTAAGCTCTTCAATAAGATTTTCATCAAATCTTTTCTTCTTCAAAGGAACAGGTTCAATAATTTCTCCTCCACCTACTGTTTCTAAAGGAGAATAAAACCTTACAATAAATTTGTCTCCCCTTCTCACTGCAATTTCTTCTTCTAATCTTAGCTGAGCATAACAACTTTCTCCGGCAGACAATTCATCCCTATCAAGAAGAACAACTCTGCAGAGGATTTCACTTGTACCAGTGTAAAGGTGAAGTCTTGAACGATTTATAACACTCCTTCTAGTGCTTTTTAGCATGTTAAGTTTAACATCAAGCATCATTGTGTTTTTCATTGAGTTAACAGGGGCAATTACACAGCCTCTGTAAATATCGGTTTTCTTTATGTTAGTTAAATTTATTGCCGTTCTTTGTCCAGCATAAGCCTTTTCTGCATCCGAAGAATGTACTTGAATATTTCTTATTTTGCAAAGTTTATTGACTGGATAAATTTCTACCTCATCGCCCTTTTTAAGTATTCCCGAAATTAAAGTGCCTGTAATTACTGTACCAAAGCCTGTTATAGAAAAAGCCCTGTCTATGGGCAGTCTTGGGATTGTATTTAATTCCCTTTCCTTAACTCCCTTTTCAGCTAAATTGCTTATTTCCATTTTCAACTTCTCAATTCCGCTTCCAGTTTTTGAAGATACTTCAACTATCTTGGCACCTTCCAAGAAAGTAGATTTTAAGTTTTCCTTTATATCATCCTTAACAAGGCCTATCCATTCCTCATCTGCCATATCGCATTTTGTCATAACAACTATTCCGTTTTCTACACCAAGTAAATTTAATATATTCAAATGCTCAGTAGTTTGAGGCATGATACCTTCATCCGCTGCAATAACCAGCAATACCAAGTCCATGCCCACTACCCCTGCAAGCATATTTTTAATGAACTTTTCATGGCCGGGAACATCTATTATTCCAGCCTTACTGCCATCTAAAAGATCGAAATATGTAAATCCTAAATCAATAGTAATTCCTCTTCTTTTTTCTTCTTCCCATCTATCTGTTTCTCTTCCTGTCAAAGCTTTTATCAATGTAGTTTTTCCATGATCGATATGGCCTGCTGTTCCTATGATAATATTTCTCATGCTTCCTCCAAAATACTATTGAAATATATTTTTTATCTCATCAATAATAATTTTATCTTCATTTTCTAAAACAGTTCTTATATCTATATAGAAAGTATCATTTACAACTCTTCCTATAAGAGGAATTTCATTATTTCTTAATTTGATTTCAAAACTATTACAAGTCATTGTTTTAGGCTTTAGGGTTACAGCGTAACTTTTTAGCCTTTCTAAGGGCAAAGAACCTCCTCCTATTTGAGACAAACAATCAACTGTATTTATATCTAAAAAGTCAGATAATATGGAAAGCTCTTCTGCTAGTTTTTCTGCGCTTGCTTTTATATCTTCTGCATTTCTATTTATCATTTTAAGTACAGGAATATTATTTATTGCTTTTTCTTCATCCATATATTCATGGAATACACTTTCTAAAACTGCTGCCGTAAACTTATCAATTCTTAAAGCTCTGTTTAATGGATGCTTTTTTATTTTATCTATATATTGCTTTTTGCCTACTATGATACCTGCTTGAGGTCCCCCAAGAAGTTTGTCTCCACTAAAGCTAACTATGTCAACTCCTGCTTTTATAGAATTCTGGACAGTAGGCTCATATGTTAATCCATATTTGCTAAGGTCAACTAATACTCCACTTCCTATATCTTCTATAACAGGTATATTATATTTTTTGCCTAAAGCTGAAAGTTCTTCAATAGTTACACTTTCCGTAAATCCAACAATTTTGTAATTGCTTGTATGTACCTTCAACAAAGCACTAGTTTCAGCTGTAATTTTTTCTTCATAATCATAAAGATGAGTTTTATTTGTTGTTCCTACTTCCACTAAATGCGAACCACTTTGTTTCATAACATCCGGAACTCTAAACGAGCCTCCTATTTCAACCAATTCTCCTCTTGATACAATAACTTCTTTATCCTTTGCCATACTTGACAATATTAAAAGAACAGCTGCTGCATTGTTATTAACTGCAATTGCAGCTTCTGCACCGGTAATTTTGCAAACTATTTTTTCGAAGTGAGAATAACGAGAACCTCTTTTTCCTAAATCTAAATCAAATTCAAGATTTGAATATCCGGTTACAATATTATTAAGTCTTTTTGCAGCTTCTTGTGATATGACAGCTCTACCTAAATTAGTGTGAAGAATAGTTCCTGTTCCATTAATAACCTTTTTCATATTAAATGATAATAACTTATGTACTTGGCTGATTATATTATTAATAATATTTTTTATTTCTGCATTTATTTCATTTTCACTGTTTGGATTGTTATTAATAAATAACCTTAGATCCTCAGTTGCTTTTCTTACACAGTCTAAAATTACTTCCCTACTTGTAATATCCAATAATTCCTTAATTTTATCATTTTCCATTATTGAATCTACCTTGGGAATGTTTCTATAATATTTATTTACATCCATTTTATACTCCTGCCTTTTATATGGAATTCCTATATTGTTATTAATTCTTTCAATTTGTCAAAAGTTTTGTCTCCAATTCCTTCTATGTTTTTAATTTCTTCTATGGAAGAGAATTTCTTCTTATTTCTGTAATCAATAATTCTTTTTGCATATACTTCACCGATTCCCGGAAGCGACATTAAAGAATCAATACTTGCAGTATTAATATTAATTAATCCCACCTTATCATCGGATTCTATAATTTCTATTTCACCTTCTTGGTATATGTAAATTTTTTCTCCGTCAACCAAAATTCTTGCCTTGTTTAAGTTTTGAGTAAATGCATTATCCGAAAGGCCTCCTGCTAAATCAATGGCATCAATGACTCTACTTCCTTCGGTTAATTCATATACTCCCGGATATATTACTGCTCCATCAATATCAACATAAATATAGCTGATTTCTTCATTATTTGGTTTTTCATTATTCTGTTCTTCGTTTTGATTTAGGTCTGCATAATTAGTGAAAATAACTTCTTTTTCTTTGCCTGATAATTTAATCCCTAAGGCAGTCATAATAATTATAGCAATGATTAAAACAACGGCAAGTCCTTTCTTATAGATGCTGTTGTTCATAATTCTATAAATCCCCCTAAATGCAAATAATTTTATATATTCATTATACAATATAAAGTTAAAAAAGACAAAATTTTTGATTACAAATAACGATTTTTCTGCTATACTATTATTTGACATAATTACGGGGACATACTTCTTCCCCAAATAGTATTTCTAAATATTTAAGGAGTTACCAATGATAAAAAGAGTTCTGTTCTACATATTAATAATCTTTAGTTTTTCAGTTAATTTCAATTCGGTTTATGCAGTACCCTCAGTTTTAAGTGAATCTGCAGTTTTAATTGACGCAAATTCCGGCACCATATTAGCACAAAAAAATGCAGACAAAAAAATGTATCCGGCAAGTTTAACTAAAATTATGACAGCAATTCTTGCTATAGAAATGGGAGAATTAACTGATGTAATTACTGTAGATGATGATACTCCCCACGAAATCTATGGGAGCCACATAGCATTGGAAGAGGGAGAAATACTCACTTTAAAGGACTTGTTACATGCATTGATGTTACCCTCAGCAAATGATGCGGCATCCACAATTGCCAAGCATTATGGTGGTAGCTTAGATGGATTTGTAAAATTAATGAACCAAAAAGCCAAGGACTTAGGAGCATTCAACACTAATTTTAATAATCCTCACGGACTTCATGATTTAAATCATTATTCAACTGCTGCAGATATGGCTTTAATAACTCAATATGCAATGAAAAATGAAACATTTAAAAAAATCGTAGCAACAACTAAGTACGAAATACAAACAACAAACAAAAAAGATGAACCAAGATACTTCACAACCTTAAATAAATTATTATTCAATACAGGATACAATCAAATACTTGTTGACGGTGTATATATAAGCCCTTACTATGAATATGCTACTGGAGCAAAAACAGGGTATACTCCAGAAGCTGGAAACTGTTTAGTAGCAACTGCCACAAAAGACGGAACCGAACTTATAGCAGTTACTATGAAGGGAATATCACTTGAAATGTATCAAGATGTTCATAATCTTTTCAACTATGGATTTAAAGAATATGAGAATGCCATATTGATTAATAAAGATACCTATATAAAAAATGTTAAAATAACAAATGGTGATTCCAAAGAAATATCTATAATAACAGAAAATGACTTAACTGCCCTTGTCGAAAAAGATTCACTTGGTGATATAAAATCCAATGTGATTATGGATGATATCACTTTACCAATTGAAAAAAATGCTGTTGTGGGAAAAATTGAATATACTCTAAACAATGAAGTTATAGGAGTTGTAAATTTAATATCTCCCATATCCGTTAAAAGTACAGCAGTTGAAAGTCAAGGTAGCATTTTTCTGCCAATTGTTAAATTTATAGGTCTTCTTATCTTGTTTGCTGTAGTTTCAATATTGCTTTTGAAAGTTTATAATGATATAAGAATTCGAGTAAATAGAAAGAAAAGACGAAGAAGATATAACAACTAAAAAATCGGGTATATAGGTATATAATACGGGGACATTCCTCAACTTACAGAGACTATCCTGTTAGTAGAGGTGTGTCCCCTTACCTATATGCCTGATTTTTATATTACTGCTATAGCATCAATTTCTACGTTTGCGTTCTTAGGAAGTCTTGCCACCTCTACACATACTCTTGCAGGTTTAGTTTCTTGAAAAACTTCAGCATACATTTCATTGATTAATCCAAATTGGTTCATATCCTTAATGAATACAGTACATTTAACAACATCTGCTAAAGTTGC
>DATESJ010000228.1:0-2405 GCA_035270885.1 Sedimentibacter sp.
AAGTAAAAATGGAGAAATGCAATCAGGATTTTTCGGCCCGGGAGCAAGTAAGGGCTATGAATTTTTTGAGAATCTAGATGTTGATTATTATGCCAAGGAAGCATCAAGAATTGCAGTAACAATGGTAAATGCTAAATATAGTCCAAGCGGCCGAATGCCTGTAATTATTGACAATGGATTTGGAGGAGTTATTTTCCACGAAGCATGCGGCCATGGATTAGAAGCAACATCTGTTGCAAAGGGTCTTTCCGTATTTGCAGGAAAAGTCGGTCAACAAATAGCATCACCTTTAGTTACAGCTATAGATGACGGATCAATTCCTAATGAGTGGGGTTCTTTCAATATAGATGATGAAGGAACACCTTCACAGCGCAATGTACTTATAGAAAAGGGAATTCTTAAGGGCTACATGATTGACAAGTTAAATGCAAGAAGAATGAACATGGATATTACAGGTTCATCAAGACGTCAGTCATATAGATTCGCTCCAACATCGCGTATGTCAAATACATTTATAGATAATGGTAAATCAACACCTGAAGAAATTTTTGCCAATACGGAAAAAGGAATTTATGCGAAATATATGGGCGGGGGCTCAGTAAACCCAGCTACTGGAGAATTTAATTTTGCTGTAATGGAAGGCTATATAGTTGAAAATGGCAAAATAAAAGAACCTGTAAGAGGAGCAACCTTAATAGGCAAGGGTACCGAAGTATTAAATAAAATTGATATGGTTGGAAATAACTTGCTGCAAAGTCAAGGTATGTGCGGCTCTGTAAGCGGAAGTATACCGGCAAATGTAGGTCAGCCTATGATAAGAGTTTCAGAAATCACTGTAGGTGGAAGGGAAGGTGAGCAATAGTGGATATGAAATCATTAATCGATAAAATATTTATAGAAGGAAAAAATAATGGTTTAAAAGACATGGAGGTTTACTATTCTACCGGCAGCAGTCTTTCTTTGAAGGTTTTTCAGAAGGAACTTGATGGATACAGTTTGTCGGAGAGTGAAGGACTTTCACTAAGAGGTATTTACAAGGGAAAAATGGGCTATTCATACACTGAAAAGGTAGATGAAACATCAATTGACCAGTTGGTAAGAGACGTTGCAGAAAATGCTACTATTATAGATTCTGATGATGAAGAAATTATCTTTGAAGGTTCAAAAGATTATAAGAAAGTTGATTCCTTTAATCCAGATTTATCAAATGTAAGTGAAGAAGAAAAAATCCAATTTGTTAAAAGCCTTGAGGAAGAAGCATTTAAATTAGATGAAAGAATTGCATCTGTTGAAGTTTGTGCATATGGAGATGGATACGGAGAAACAATTATGTCCAATACAAAGGGCCTTTACCTCCAGGATAAAAACAACATTGCATATACATATATAGTAGTTGTTGCAAAAGAAGGCGAAGATATAAAAACAGGTATGGCCTACCGTACTGGTAATGATTTTAGTAAATTTAATGCAGAAGAAATTGCTAAGGAAGCTGTAAATGAAGCATTAGCTCTTCTTGGTGCAAATTCTGTAAAATCAGGTGATTATAATATAATTATTAGAAATTCAGCGGCAGCAGATTTATTGGAAGCATTTACGGGAATATTTTCTGCTGAAGCGGTACAAAAAAATCTTTCCTTATTAAAAGGTAAGATCGATGAAAAAATAGCAAGTGATAAGTTTACACTTATTGATGATCCTTATATGGATGGTGGGCTTGCTTCTAAGTCATTTGATGGAGAAGGGGTTGCCTGCAAATATAAAAAGATTGTTGATAAAGGAGTTTTAAAAACTTATTTTCATAATTTAAAAACTGCTAAAAAAGATGGTATTGAAACTACCGGAAATGCAAGCAAGGGTTCCTATAAATCGTCAATAAATATAGCTCCTTCAAATTTTTATGTTGAAAAAGGAGAAAGATCATTAGATGAAATGATTGCCTCTGTGGAAAAAGGGATAATGATAACTGAGCTTCAAGGGCTTCATTCAGGATTAAATTCTGTATCGGGAGACTTTTCATTAGCTGCTTTGGGTTTTTTAATCGAAGGTGGAAAAATTTCAAGACCTGTTGAGCAAATTACTGTTGCAGGAAATTATTTTGAAATGCTTAAAAATATTGAAGAAACTGGTTCAGATTTAAAATTTGGCTTGCCGGGAGAAGCCTATATAGGCTCTCCATCGCTGAGAATCAAGAAGCTTTCAGTTGCAGGAGAATAAAAGAATATAAAAAAGACAATCCCTTATGGAGTGTCTTTTTTAGTTAAGGTATCACGCATCTTAGTCTACTCGTTCGCGTTCATTAAATAGCAATGTAATGCAGTATAATCCTGCCAAACCTACCAGACCATATACTAAGCGACTGAATAATGCTGTTTGACCACCGAAAATAGCGGCTACAAGGTCAAACT
>DATESJ010000229.1:0-12041 GCA_035270885.1 Sedimentibacter sp.
CTTATTAACAGCGCCGAAGGAAATAAGTTATAGATATAGCCAAATTATAATGACTATCTCAGGCAAAAGGACCGTAGACTGACAATTCTCTGGAAAGCGCAAGCACCGAAGGGGCAACTCTGTAAGGAAGAAACTCTCAGGTTAATAACAGGGCAGGAGGCAGGATATTTTTGATTTTGCATTTCTGCCCTTATTATTTTAAAAAAGAGGGAAAAAATGATTATTACAAACAATGATTGGGTATTAAATAAATATGAAAACATTTACGATGTTTTGTATGTTGACGGGAATTTTAAGGATGTATTGATTACTGTAAGGGACAGGCTTCATTTAGGGTATGAACTTTTGACACATCCATTGGGAGGTAGCGTAAAACCCAGCGAGACCCCTTATAAATCCGTAATTATAACGGATAATAAAAACAGCTTAAATATTAATTCAATTTATATGATTGAAAATGCAATAATTACATATGATAAGTTTAATAAAGATAAGCTGAAATTTATTACCGAAAAAGTTAGAGAAGATTTAAAATTAGTTGATTTAACCGTACTTGAAAGTGCGTTAAATATGTAACACAATAAAAAATTAACGGAGGTGAAGATTTTGAAATTAGAATTAGGCTATGTTTTTATTAAGGATATTCAGTTTGCTGAAGTATCTAAAGTAGAAAATGGTACATTGTATGTAAACAAAGAAGAAGTAAAAGCATTAATTCTAGAAGATCAAAATTTCAAATCAGCGGATGTAGAGCTGGCAAAGCCAGGAGAAAGTGTTCGTATAATGCCTGTTAAAGATGTTATAGAACCAAGAGTTAAGGTTGAAGGACCTGGCGGCATATTCCCTGGAATGATGAACAAAGTTGAAACAGTTGGTTCTGGGAAAACAAATGTGTTAAAAGGAGCTGCTGTAGTAACAACAGGTAAAATAGTTGGTTTCCAGGAAGGTATAATAGATATGACTGGACCTGGAGCGGATTATACTCCTTTTTCAAAACTTAATAATTTAGTTTTAGTTTGTGAGCCTATTGATGGTTTAAAACAGCATGAACATGAAAAGGCTTTAAGATTTGCAGGATACAAGGTAGCTTTATACCTTGGAGAACTTGCAAGAGATTTAACTGCTGATGAAGTTCATACTTTTGAAACACCTACACTTATTGAAGGTCTTAAAATGTATCCTGATCTTCCAAGAGTAGCATATGTATGCATGCTTCAAAGCCAAGGCCTTATGCATGATACTTATGTTTATGGAGTTGATGCAAAACAGACAATAGCTACTTTGATTTATCCTACTGAAATTATGGATGGTGCCATAGTAAGTGGAAATTGTGTATCTGCTTGTGACAAAAATACTACATATCACCATTTAAACAATCCGGTTGTTCATGACTTGTTTGCAGAACATGGAAAAACACTTAATTTTGTTGGCGTAATCATCACTAACGAAAATGTTTATCTTGCAGATAAAGAAAGATCCTCTAACTGGAGTGCAAAACTTGCAGAATATTTAGGTGTTGATGGCGTTATAGTTTCAGAAGAAGGATTCGGTAACCCAGATACAGACTTGATAATGAACTGTAAGAAAATTGAATCCAAAGGAATTAAAACAGTACTTATTACAGATGAGTATGCAGGAAGAGACGGTACTTCTCAATCATTAGCAGATGCTGATGTAAAAGCAGATGCCGTTGTTACAGGTGGTAATGCTAATGAAGTTATACAGTTACCTCCTATGGAAAAGTTAATAGGACATGTAGAGGTTGCAGATGTAATTGCAGGTGGATTTGATGGAAGCTTGCATAAAGATGGAAGTATAACTGCAGAACTTCAAGTTATTACAGGTGCTACTAATGAAATGGGCTTCAATAGACTTAGTGCCAGATAGGAAGGGAGGAGAAAATAATGCTAAAGATTGTTCATTATATTAATCAATTTTTCGCCAATATAGGTGGAGAAGAAATGGCTCACGTTCCTGCTGAAGTAAGAGAAGGTTTAGTAGGACCAGGTCTTGCATTCCAGCAAGCATTGAAGGATGAAGCTGAAATTGTTGCTACAATTGTATGCGGAGACTCATACTTCAATGAAAATATTGATGAAGCCAAAAAAACAATACTTGAAATGGTTAAAAAATATAACCCTGACATATTTATTGCAGGACCTGCTTTTAATGCAGGAAGATACGGTGTTGCTTGCGGAACTATTGCACAGGCTGTAAGAGATGAATTAAATATTCCAGTTCTAACAGGAATGTACCTAGAAAATCCAGGTGCAGATATGTTTAAAAACAACATCTATATCGTATCTACAAAAAATTCTGCTGCAGGTATGAGAGATGCTGTTAAGAAAATGGCTCCTCTTGCATTAAAATTAGCAAAGGGAGAAAAAATCGGAGCATCTATCGAAGAAGGTTATATGCCAAACGGTAAAAGAGTTAACTTTTTTGATAAAGAAAGAGGCTCTAAAAGAGCTGTTAATATGCTGATAGCTAAACTTAAGGACAAAGAATTTGTAACAGAATTCCCAATGCCTGATTTTGACAGAGTAGCACCGAATCCAGCTGTAAAAGATGTTACAAAAGCTAAAATTGCTTTAGTTACTTCAGGTGGAATAGTACCAAAAGGAAATCCTGACCATATTGAATCATCAAGTGCTTCAAAATATGGTAAATATGATATTGATGGTGTTATGGATTTAACTGAAGAAACATATGAGACAGCTCATGGTGGATATGACCCTGTTTATGCAAATTTAGATCCTGACAGAGTATTACCTGTTGATGTTTTAAGAGAATTTGAAAAAGAAGGAAAAATTGGAAGCCTTCATAGATATTTCTACACTACTGTTGGTAACGGTACTGCTGTAAAGAGTGCGAAAGCTTTTGCTGCTAAATATGCACAAGAACTTAAAGCTGACGGCGTGGATGCAGTTATACTCACATCTACGTGAGGTACCTGTACTCGTTGCGGTGCAACGATGGTAAAAGAAATTGAAAGAGCAGGAATTCCTGTAGTACATATGTGTACTATAGTACCGATTTCATTGACTGTTGGAGCTAACAGAATTGTTCCTACAATAGCAATACCTCATCCATTGGGGAATCCTTCATTAACAATTGAAGAAGAAAGAGATATAAGAAGAGACTTGCTTACTAAGGCTTTAAAAGCTTTAGAAACAGAAGTTACAGAGCAAACTGTATTCGAGAAATAGAGAACATTCATTAGGTATATGGGGACACACCTCTTTAAATAGGTTAGTCTCTCTTGGCAGAGGAATGTCCCCACATGACTTTAGGTTGAAAAGAGGTGTGAAATGAGCAAAGTATATGATGTAATAATTATTGGTGCAGGCCCTGCAGGATTATCTGCCGGAACATATGCAGGAAGAGCAAGATTAAGTACATTAATTATTGAAAAAGAAAAAGATGGAGGACAAATAGTTCTCACATCAGAGGTAGAAAATTATCCTGGATGTTTGGAAGGTGAATCAGGTCCAACATTAGTTGACAGAATGTCTGAGCAAGCTAAACATTTCGGCGCTGAAAAAGTTTTTGATGAAATTTTGGAAGTGAAATTAGAAGGAAAAGAAAAAGTTCTTATAGGCAAGAAAGGCCAGTACACAGGCAAGACAGTTATAATTGCTGCTGGAGCAACTTCTAAGCCAATAGGATGTCCCGGAGAAAAAACTTTTACCGGTAAAGGAGTTTCTTACTGTGCCACTTGTGATGCTGCATTTTTTGAAGATTTTGAAGTATTTGTAGTTGGCGGCGGCGATACTGCTGTAGAAGAAGCACTTTACTTAACAAAGTTTGCAAGAAAAGTATCCATAATTCACAGAAGAGATGAATTAAGGGCAGCTAAATCAATTCGTGCAAAAGCTGAAGAAAATCCAAAGGTGCATTTTATCTGGGATTCAGTTGTAAAGGAAATCAAAGGTGATGGAATTGTAAATTCTATGGTTTTAGAAAATGTTAAAACTAAAGAATTGACAGAATTAGTTGCAGATGAAGATGATATGACTTTTGGTATTTTCGTATTCATTGGCTACGAACCTAAAACTAAAATATTTGAAGGAATTTTAAATATTGAAAATGGGTATATTGCAACTGATGAAAATATGAAAACAAATATTGATGGTGTATTTGCAGCCGGTGATATTAGAGTAAAAAGCCTAAGACAGGTAGTTACTGCAGCTGCTGATGGAGCAATTGCAGCAGTACAGGCTGAAAAATATATAGAATCACTGTAGGAGGTAGTTATGATTTTAGTTGATAAAACAACATTTGAACCAGAAGTATTACAAGGCGAAGGTTATATTTTTGTCGACTTTTTCGGAGATGGATGCGCTCCATGTGAAGCTTTGATGCCTCATGTTATGGAGTTTTCAGAAAAATATGGAGACAAATTAAAGTTTACAAAATTAAATACAACAAAAGCAAGAAGAGTTGCTATTGGACAAAAAGTATTAGGATTGCCTGTAATTGCTATCTATAAAGATGGAGAAAAAATCGAAGAATTAGTTAAAGATGATGCAACTCTTGAAAATATAGAAGCAATGATTCAAAAATATATCTAAGGTATGGGGACACACCTTAAATATCCCAATGATACATGGTTATAAGAAAAAAAAATAGGAGGAAGTTATGAGCATATTAAAGGGCAAGAAAATTGTCATAATAGGCGACAGAGATGGTATACCAGGCCAGGCTATTGAAGAATGCGTAAAAACAGCCGGCGGCGATATTGTATTCTCTTCAACAGAGTGCTTTGTCTGAACTAGCGCTGGTGCAATGGATTTGGAAAATCAAAAAAGGGTTAAAGAGTTTGCTGAAAAGTATGGTGCTGAAAATTTAGTAGTTATACTTGGTGCAGCAGAAGGTGAAGCAGCAGGTCTTGCTGCAGAAACCGTAACTAATGGAGACCCTACTTTTGCAGGTCCGTTGACAGGAGTTCAGTTGGGACTCAGCGTATATCATATTTGTGAACCAGAAATAAAAGAAGAAGTTGATGAATCAGTATATGACGAACAAGTCAGCATGATGGAAATGGTGTTGGATGTTGATGATATAATTAGTGAAATGTCTGCTATAAGAGAAGAGTTTTGTAAATATCTTTAGCGGTATGGGGACACACCTCTACTTCAGGGAAAGTCTTTGGAGTTAGAGGAATGTCCCCGAATATAGGGGACACACCGAAGTGTCCCCGTTAATTAAAATTTGCTTCGTAGAAACTGCGAAGCAAATTTTGGATTCGAAATTATTCATTCCATAAGAATGAAACTTTAAGTGTTTTGAATTCTATAAAAGGAGGTAATTATGAACAGTGTAATTTTGGGAACCAGTTATATTATGGCTTTTGCACCGGATATGGTTATTCATAACGGTACAACACAGACAACTGAAAGAACTGTAAACCCTAATTCTGAATATTTAAAAGATATAAAAAATCATTTAAGAACATTTGACCAAGTTATAGGCTATTTGCCTAACCAAACATACATAGGAAATGTTACACCTGAGGAATTAAGTAAAATTGAAATGCCCTGGTTTGATAAATTAAAAGAAGGCGCTACAAGGAATGGTAAATTTGGAGAAATAATGCCACAAGACGAATTTATAGTTCTTATGCAAATGTGTGACGTATTTGATTTAGTTAAACTTGATAAACAATTTGCTTTAGATACAAAGGCAAAACTTATGAATCACCCTCTTTTTGATGATGCTTTAATAAGCAGAATTAAAGAAGGTGAGGAGTTTGATTTAATTAGTAAGTATGTTGAAACAGAACATGCAGAGCCTTTATATAACAATGGTGTGTTAGTTGGATGTGTAAAAAGAGCACATGATATTGACCTTAATTTAAGCGGACATGTAATGCTTGAAAATCTTGTATCAAAAGCATCAAATGTATTAGCTTTATTAAATCTTGTAAGTAAAAACAATATGAATAAAGAAGACGTAGAATACGTTATTGAATGTAGTGAAGAAGCATGCGGTGATATGAATCAAAGAGGTGGCGGAAACTTTGCAAAGGCATGTGCTGAAGTAGCAGGATTTGTGAATGCTACAGGTTCTGACACAAGAGGATTCTGTGCAGCACCTACACATGCATTAATACAAGCTGCTGCATTGGTTAAAGCAGGGGTCTACAAAAAGGTAGTTGTATCAGCAGGCGGAAGTACTGCAAAATTAGGAATGAACGGTAAAGACCACATTAAAAAGGGTTTCCCAATTTTAGAAGATACAATTGGAGGATTTGCTGTATTGATAGGTGAAAATGACGGAATAAATCCGGAAATAAACCTTGAGCTTATAGGTAAACATACTGTTGGAACCGGTTCATCACCTCAGGCAGTTATAACATCCCTTGTATCTTCCTTAGATAAAGCAGGTATGAAAATAACTGACGTTGATAAATATTCTGTAGAAATGCAGAATCCTGAAGTTACAAAACCTGCCGGAGCAGGAGATGTTCCTTTGGCAAATTATAAAATGATAGGTGCATTAGCTGTAAAACGTGGAGAAATAGATAAAAAAGAATTAGCTGATTTTACGAAAAAACATGGTATGACAGGCTGGGCTCCAACACAAGGACACATACCTTCAGGTGTTCCATACCTTGGCTTTTGCAGAGAAGATATACTTTCCGGCAAAATCAAAAATGCTATGATTGTTGGAAAAGGAAGCTTATTCCTTGGAAGAATGACTAATTTATTTGATGGAGTTTCCTTTATTATTGAAGCAAATAAGGGCAGTCAAAAAGAAGCATCAACAATATCAGAGGAACAGGTAAAGAGTTTGATTGCTAATGCATTAAAGGATTTTGCTTCAAATCTGTTAAATGAATAGGAGTGAAGATATGTCTGAAAAATTAGTAAAACAAACAATAGGTAAAGTTTTTAACCAATTGGCAGACACCTTAATTAGTGGAGAATATGGTCAAAAGCCAAAAGTATTAGTTACTGCTACAGGAAGCGAACACGGAGAAGAAGAAGTGTTTAAAGCTGCTAAAAGTGCTACGAAATTTGGTATCGAACCAACTGTAATAGGAACAAAAGTTTATGAAGGTGTTAATACTGAACTTGTTGATTCAGAAGACAACGCCCATAAAAAAATGGAAGAATTGCTGGACCTTGGGAAGGTAGATGCAGCCGTTACGATGCATTATTCATTTCCAATAGGTGTTTCAACTGTAGGAAGAATAGTTACACCAAGTAAAGGCAAAGAAATGTTTATAGCGACAACAACAGGAACTTCTTCAACTGATAAGGTTGAAGGAATGGTTAGAAATGCTATTTATGGGATAATTACTGCAAAGGCTTGTGGAATTAAAAATCCTACGGTAGGAATTTTAAATATAGATGGTGCAAGGCAAACTGAAATTGCACTAAACAAGCTAAAAAATAATGGCTATGACATAGAGTTTGCAGAATCAAAAAGATCAGACGGAGGAGCTGTTATGAGAGGTAATGACCTGTTAACAGCCTCAGCGGATGTTATGGTTATGGATTCTCTTACAGGTAACCTTGTGATAAAAATATTCTCTTCCTATACTACTGGAGGAAGTTATGAATCATTAGGTTATGGATATGGCCCCGGTATAGGCGAAAATTTCAATAAGCTGATACTTATTATTTCAAGGGCTTCCGGAGCTCCATTAATTGAAGGGGCTATGAGATATGCGGGAGAGTTAATTAAGGGAAACTGCATGCAAATAGCAAAAGAAGAATTTTCTAAAGCAAAAAAGGCTGGATTAGATACCATATTATCAGAAATAAAGTCTTCTAAGAAAACTCAAACTGAAGAATCCGAAGTTGTTGCTCCCCCAAAAGAAGTAGTAACTTCACAAATATCAGGAATAGAAATAATGGACCTTGAAGATGCAGTTAAGGTTTTGTGGAAAAACTCAGTTTATGCAGAAAGCGGTATGGGCTGTACAGGGCCGATTATTTTAGTAAGTGAGACTAAAACTAATGATGCTTTAAAAATACTTGCAGAGAATAATTTTATTGCAGCTGAGAAAAGTGACTGCTGATTCCCTAACCCTATTTGTAGAGATAAAAACTCTTCATATGAACACTTAATGAAGAGTTTTTTTTTACTATTTTTTATTTAGTTTGAAAATTTTCAATTTTTTGATATAATGTATTTGTGAGGAGTGATATATCATGAAAATGGGCTTTGAATTAAATCTTTCTCAAACTCAAAAGCTTATTATGACACCGGAATTAAGACAAGCAATACAAATATTACAATTTAATAATGTGGAGTTGACAGATTATATAAATAAACAATTGGAAGTTAATCCTTTTTTGGAATCTGTCGATAACAAAAGTGATGAATCCTCTTCAAATGATGAGCCAGTTGTTGAGAGTAAAGATAATGATGAAGTGGATTGGAGGGAATTAGCTGAAAAGTATGATGATTTAAGCTATAAAGCTTATGAAAGAAATATAGACAATGAAAGCAAACAATCCTTTGAAAGCTACACATCCAAGAAACTTTCACTCAAAGATCACTTGATGGTACAGCTTGGTATGACTGTAAAGTCAAACAAGGAAAAACGTATTGGGGAATTCATTATTGAATCATTGGATAACAAGGGATATTTAGGCTGTTCTATCCAAGATATCGGCTTATTAATAAATGAGGATGTTATTGAAGTTGAAAGAGTTTTAAGACTTATTCAAACATTTGATCCTGTAGGTATTGGAGCCAGAAGCTTAAGTGAATGCCTCATGATACAGCTTAAAGAAAAAGGAATTCAAGATAAGAACGCATATATTATTGCAGAACGCTATCTTGAGGAAATTGCTACTAACAAAATACAAAAAATAGCAAAAGATCTTCATATAACAGTTAATAGAGTACAAAGTATTTGCGATATTATTAAAATGCTTGAGCCGAAACCTTCAAGAGGATTCATAGTAGACAGCGATAATATTAGGTATATAGTTCCGGATGTAACAATAGAAAAAATAAATAATGAGTATATAATTATAGTAAATGATAGCTATTTGCCAACACTTACAATAAGTAACTACTACAAAAATATGATTGGTGGTTTAGATGATAAGGAAGCAAGCAAATTTTTATCAGATAAATTAAATTCATCCATGTGGTTGATTAAAAGTATTGAGCAAAGACGAATGACTTTATACAAAGTAGTTGATTCAATATTAAAATATCAGCGTAAGTTTTTTGATGAAGGAAAAACATCTCTAAAGCCTTTAGTATTAAAGGACGTAGCTGATGATATAGGTGTGCATGAATCAACAGTAAGTAGGGCTACTAATGGAAAATATGTTCAAACACCAAGAGGACTGTTCGAGCTTAAATACTTTTTTGCAAGTAGCTTAAGTGAGTCTGATGGTAGCGGCGTATCATCCACAAGTGTTAAATCTACAATACAGAAACTAATAGATGAAGAAAATTCACAAAAACCATTAAGTGATCAGAAAATAGCAGAAAAATTAAATGATAAGGGCATAAATATTTCCAGAAGAACAGTGGCTAAATATAGAGATGAAATGAGAATACCTTCATCATCCATGCGAAGAAGATACTAAAAGAAAGAATATGTTTGTTAAGAGCATATTCTTTTAATTTGTAGCAGCTTGAAGCTATAGATATACAAAGTCAGAATTAATTTATAAAAGGCTAAAAAAAATTACTAAAAAAAATTATATATAAAGTGCTACACAATAAATATTTAGTATGTTATAATTCTATTATAAATTATAAACTTTAAATTAAATTTAATTAAACCTTGGGAGGATAATATGGTAAGAGTAGCAATTAACGGATTTGGAAGAATTGGAAGATTAGCATTGAGGATTATGGCTCAAGATGACGATTTTCAGGTTGTAGCAATCAATACAAATTCAGATGCGGAAACACTGACATATTTGTTAAAGTATGATACAGCACACGGAAACTTTATGACTGATAAAATTTCATACAAAGATAATTTAATCTATATTGATGGCAAGGAAATTATAACATCAAGAGTTAAGGAACCTGAAAACTGCAATTGGAAAGAATTGGGCATAGACTTGGTAATCGACTGTACAGGCAAATTCAATGATAGGGAAGCAGCAGAAGCTCATATTAAAGCAGGAGCAAAAAAGGTTATATTATCAGCACCAGCTAAGGGAGATTTAAAAACTATCGTATACAATGTAAACCACAATATTCTTGATGGTACAGAAACAGTTGTATCTGCAGCTTCATGCACAACAAACTGTTTAGCACCATTAGCTAAAGTAATAAATGATGAGTTTGGAATAGTTAAGGGATTAATGACTACTGTTCATGCTTATACAAATGACCAGAACATTCATGACAACTCACATAAAAAAGGTATAATGGCAAGAAGAGGCCGTGCAGCAGCAGCAAATATTGTTCCTGCATCAACTGGTGCAGCAAAAACAGTTGGGGTAGTTCTACCTGAATTAAAAGGCAAACTTGATGGTATGGCTCTTAGAGTTCCTACAATTACAGGCTCCGTAGTAGACTTGACAGTTGAATTAGGAAGAAATGTAACTGTTGAAGAAGTAAATTTAGCTATTAAGAATGCTGCTAACGAAACATTGGCATATACTGAAGATCCAATAGTATCAAGTGACGTTATAGGAAGTCATTATGCATGTGTATTTGATGCATTATCAACTCAATTAATTGAAGTTGACGGCAAGCAGTTGGTTAAATTAATTGCATGGTATGATAATGAAATGTCTTTTACAGCTCAATTAGTTAGAGTAGTTAAATATTGGGGACAAATGTAGTATCTGTATTATTTTTTAATAATGTTCCCAATGGAGGTTTGTTATGAATAAAAAAACTTTAAAGGATTTAAACCTGCAAAACAAAAAAGTATTAGTAAGATGTGATTTTAATGTTCCCTTAGACAAAGAAGGGAATATTACTGATGATATAAGAATAGTTAGCTCTTTACCTACCATAAATTATCTTTTGGATAATGGAGCTGCTGTAATTTTAATGTCTCATCTTGGGCGACCTGACGGTTCTGCAGACAAAAAGTATTCTCTTTTACCTGTAGCGCAAAGATTAAACAAGCTTTTAGGTAAGGATGTAATATTTGAAGACTGTGATATAGTAGTAGATGAAAAAGTTAAAGATGATGCAGCAACTCTTAAAAGTGGTCATGTAATGCTATTACAAAATACAAGATTTAGAAAAGAAGAAACAAAAAATAAAGGTACATTTGCAAAAGATTTATCATCGCTTGGAGATTTGTTCGTAAATGATGCATTTGGAACTGCTCACAGGGCTCATTCCTCAAATGTAGGCATATGTGAATATCTACCTTCCGCACTTGGTTTATTAGTGGAAAAAGAAATCGAGATAATGGGTAATGCTTTAAAAGATCCTAAAAGACCACTTACTGCAATTTTAGGGGGAGCAAAAGTTTCTGACAAAATAGCAGTTATAGAAAACTTACTTTCTATTGCAGATAATATTTTAATTGGGGGAGGTATGATGTATACTTTCCTTAAAGCAAAAGGATATAATACGGGACAATCACTTTTAGAAGAAGATAAAATTGATTTAGCTAAGAGTTTAATAGAAAAAGCTAAATCTAATAATGTGAATTTATTATTGCCTATAGATACAGTAGTTGCAAAAGAATTTAAAAATGATACTGAATTCTTTACAGCTGATGCAGACAAAATACCTAGCGAATATATGGGTCTTGATATAGGTGAAAAAACATCTGAATTGTTTATGGATGTAATAAAAAGTTCAAAAACAATAATATGGAACGGACCATTAGGTGTTTTCGAAATGGACAACTTCGCAAAAGGAACGAATTCTATTGCACTAGCAATTTCAAGCAACAAAGATGCAATATCAATAATCGGCGGCGGCGACAGTGCGGCAGCAGTTGAAAAAATTGGGTTAGCTGATCAAATTACTCATATTTCAACAGGAGGCGGAGCTTCCTTAGAATACTTAGAAGGTAAAGCATTGCCAGGAATTGAAGCGGTAGATAATAAGAGAAAACCATTAATAGCAGGTAA
>DATESJ010000230.1:0-3278 GCA_035270885.1 Sedimentibacter sp.
GCAGATGTTAAAGAAGACAATTGGTACTATAAAGAAATCCAGAAGGCTTACAAGGCTGGATACATAATAGGTGTATCAGAAAGAGAGTTTGCTCCCAATGAATATATTACAAGAGAGCAATCAGCAATAATTCTTTCAAGACTGCTTGGTTTAGATAGTAATGATAAGGGGGCTGATGTGTTTTATGACAGTAATAAAATCAGCGACTGGGCAAAGGGATATGTGGGTGCCGCAGCAGAACATAGGTTAATTAAGGGATATGAGGATAATTCCTTTATGCCGCAAAATAATATTAAAAGAGCCGAAGCGGTTGCATTATTGGACAGAGTATTGGAGTAGTTTTATAAAAAATCACTAAAAGGTTTACATAATAAATTAAGTGGTTTACATAATTTATTGAGTGGTTTACATAAATAAAAATATGTAAACCATTTGAATTTGTTTAGAGGGGGGTTTTACCCCCACTAATAGAAAAATTTAGTGATTCTCTTCAGATTCAGCCTTAGTTTCATGTAGGGTACCGTGAGGATGCTGAGGAGGTGCATAAATAGAATATAATTTTAGTGGCCTATTGCCTGTATTAGTTAAATTATGATATTTACCGGCAGGTATTATGAATATAAAATCATCATGAACCATTTCCTCAAAACTTAAATTATCTTTGCTTTCTCCCATTTGAATAACTCCCTGACCATCTTCGATTCGGATGAATTGGTCTACATTAGGATGCATTTCTAAACCAATATCCTCTCCAGCATTTAAGCTCATTAAAGTTAGCTGTATATGATCTCCGGTCCACAGAGTTGTTCTGTAAGCCTTTTAAAATTATAGAAGGTGATTTAATATGCCAATATCATCAATAACAAAAAAAGGTTCTTGTTACCAAGAACCTCCACCGCATCTTCCTCCACCAAAGCCCATACCTTTGCCACCATTACCAAAACCGTTACCCATTCCAAAACCATTATTACCTTTGTTTCTCATCATGCCAAAACCGCCACCGTTTTCTATACAGTAATCCTGCATTTCTTCAATGTTAGCTAAAAATTGATCAGCTTCTTTCTGAGTAAGAGTTCCGTCGTCAACTCTTTCTTTTAAAATAGCCTTTTTGTTTTCAAGCATTTCATTCCTGAATTCTTCCCACACATCTTCACCTGCATCATATGCAATTTGGCCATATGTTTTGCCTGTGGATTTAATTTCTGCAACTTCCTCAGCTGTCTTTCCGGTTAAACCTGTAACTATGTCTACAGGTGTTCTTCCTGTAAATGCAAAGGCAGTTATTGATGTAGCTAATATTACTACCAATACTAAGCCTGCAATTAAAACTTTATTAAATTTTTTCATTTTTGCCTCCTTTTATTTTTCTATGTTTAGTATAGACAATAATTGTGTCAAATTTATGTCTTTATTTTAAAATAATTATGATTTTATTTGATATAAAAACACAAAATCGCCACATATTTGCTATATCATATGGTATAATTTAAAAAACAAATGAGGTGTTTACATGGCATTAATGTTAATCGCGGACGATAACAGACAAATAACTTCCATATTAGAGGAGTATGCAAAAAAGGAAGGCTATGACGTGAAAATTGCTTACAATGGTAGTCAAACCTTGGAAGCATTTAATAAATTCAACCCTGATATAGTGCTCCTTGACGTCATGATGCCCATAATGGATGGATTTGAAGTATGCAGAGAGATAAGAAAAATATCAAATGTTCCTGTTATTATGATTACAGCAAGAGGAGAGGATTTTGAAAGGATAATGGGGCTTGATATAGGTGCTGATGATTATATTGTAAAACCATTTTCTCCTGCTGAAGTAATGGCAAGGGTAAGGGCTGTTATGAGAAGGCTCATGGCTGACAATACAACAAGTCGTTCATTTATATACGACAATTTAAAAATAAACATGGAAGACTATATAGTTACAATTAACAATAATAATGTTTCTTTAACAAAAAAAGAAATTGAGCTTTTGTGGACATTGGCTACAAATAAGAATAAAGTTTTTACAAGAGATAATCTTCTTAACAGCCTTTGGGGATATGATTATTTCGGAGATAGCCGAACTGTGGATTCTCATATTAAAAGACTGCGCTCCAAAATTGATGATTTTCACCATGAAAATTGGGAGATTAAAACAATATGGGGTGTAGGCTACAAATTTGAGGTAAATGATGAAAAATAAGATAGCATTAAAATTAATATTATATTTTTCAGCATCATTAATTGCTTTTTCTATTATAATAGGCGGAATATTTATGAGCCTCTTTAAAAATAATGCAATAGAAATACACAAAAAAGACCTTGAAAGTCGGTCCTTAATCATAGCAGATACAATTTCTGAATTAATGGATGGCACAGGGTTAAATTTTGGTGCAGGCATGGGCAGAATGGGTGGCATGGGAAGCGGCATGATGGGTATGCAAGGAGGCTTAGGTTTATATATGCGAAATTTACCTGACATTGCTATGGCTGATGCATGGCTTGTTGACGAAAATTTAAACCTCTTAGTTACGGGAACCATGTCACATATGAAGTACATGTATGGAGACTTACCTCTTGATGCAGATATTGTTGTTAAAAAAGTATTTGCAGGTGAAACAAATTTCAGTGAAGGATTTAGTTCTCTTTTACAAACGCCTACATTGACAGTTGGTACTCCAATTATATCCAATGGCGAAATTATAGGAGCACTTTTGATACATTCACCTGTTGCAGGAATGGAAGATGCAACAAATGAAGGGTTCAAGATTTTATTAATAAGTATATTTACAGCACTGATTCTATCTATATTTTTATCTTCTGCATTGGCAATAACATTTACAAAACCTTTGAAGAAAATGAAAAATACTGCAGCCCTTCTTGCTGGAGGAAATTATAAGGTAAAAACCGGAATCACACAAAATGATGAAATAGGTGATCTTGCTGCAACTATGGACATACTGAGTTATAGGTTAAGTAAAGCTGATGAAGAAAGTGAAAGAGTTCAAAAACAACGTCAGGATTTCATAACAAATATTTCTCATGAATTAAGAACGCCTGTAACAGTAATCAGAGGCTCTCTTGAGGCAATTTCAGATGGAGTTATAGAAGATCCTATTCAGGTTAAGGAATATCACAGGCAGATGCTTAATGAAAGCAAAAGCTTAGAAAGATTAATAAATGATCTTCTTGAATTATCTAGGCTGCAAAATGCTGATTTCAAAATAGAAATGCAGGAACTTAATATCTGTGATGTACTGAAGGATTCCATAAGGAGTGCT
>DATESJ010000231.1:0-9040 GCA_035270885.1 Sedimentibacter sp.
AGATAGAAAAAATAGATGGAAACAAGGCTGTTATTTCCGTTAAGAGGGTTTCGGCATGTGGAGATAGCTGTAAAAGCTGTAGCTCTTCTTGCAAAGTTAACAGTGTAATATTTGAAACAGATATTGATGATCAAGATATTAGTGTTGGAGATTTTGTAGAAATTAGAGCAGAAAACGAAGTAATGCTAAAGCATATTATGGTTTTATACGGTCTACCCTTATTGATGATGATAGCAACTGTTTTTGTTGCACAAATGATATTAAGTGGTCCTAATAAGGATATGATTTCTGCTGTTGCTTCATTGTTTTCATTAATAGTGTCATTTTTTCTTTTGAAAGCTTATGATAAAACTGAAATGAAAAAAAATGTATTGAAATTTACGGTAGGAAAGAAGCTGTAAGAGGTAAGAGGTATGGGGACTGAGGAATGTCCCCGAGGAGTATTATGAATATTTTTGAAATGCAATATGAAAATTCCATAAAAAAAGAAGGTCCTCTTGCTGAGCGCATGAGGCCTGTTTCATTAGGTGAATTTGTTGGACAAAAGCACATTGTGGGAGAAGGTAAAATTTTAAACAGAGCAATAGAAGCAGACAAGCTTACATCTGCAATTTTTTACGGACCTCCCGGGACAGGTAAGACTACTTTAGCTAAAATTATTGCAAATACAACAGACAATAATTTTACAACTCTTAATGCGGTGACAAGCGGCATAAAAGATATAAAGGAAAAAGTTAGCTTTGCTGTTGATGAGCTATCCATATATAATAAAAGAACAATTCTTTTTATAGACGAGATTCACCGTTTCAATAAAGCTCAGCAGGATGCCTTGCTTCCCTATGTGGAAAATGGTACAATAATATTGATTGGAGCAACAACAGAAAATCCATATTTCGAAGTTAATTCGGCATTGATTTCACGCTCCTTAGTATTTGAATTTAAGAATATTGATATTGATGATATAAAAAATGTTATTAGAAAATCATTGCTAGATGAAAGAGGATATGGCATGAGAAAAGTAGAAATTGACCAAGATGCCATAGATCATATTGCAGGATATTCAAACGGAGATATAAGAAGTGCACTTAATGCTTTAGAGCTAAGTGTGGAAACAACCCAAGAAATTGACGGAATAATAAAAATAGATATAGAAATAGCATCTGAATGTATTCAGAGAAAGAAATTAGATTATGATAAAACCGGGGACAACCATTATGATACCATATCTGCTTTCATAAAAAGCATGAGAGGTTCCGACCCGGACGCAGCAGTATATTGGCTTGCAAAAATGATAAAGGCTGGCGAAGATCCTAAATTTATAGCAAGAAGAATAATAATTTGTGCTTCTGAAGATGTGGGCAATGCAGACCCAAGAGCATTAGAAGTTGCAGTAAATGCATTTAAGGCTGTTGAGATAATTGGTTTTCCAGAAGGTCGAATAATTCTTGCACAAGCTGCAATTTACATTGCATGTGCACCTAAAAGTAATGCAACTATAATTGCAATCGACAGTGCAATGAAAGCTGTTGAAAATGAATCCCACCAAGTGCCCATTCATTTAAAAGATAAGCATTACAAAGGTGCTGAAAACCTAAATAGGGGAATAAACTATAAATATCCCCACGATTACGATAAATTTTATGTAAAGCAACAGTATATGCCTGAAACTATAAAAACTAAATTCTACCAACCAAAAGAGTCAGGTTATGAAAGTAAAATTAAGAAATTTTTGGAGTATTTAAGACAGTAAGGGGGGACGATATGTATAAACTTTTTGGTAAAATTACCGACCCAAATATTGAAAATGCAATAATAGATAAAGTGAATTTTGATAAGCTTCACAATGATTTAAACTATGACATTCACGTGACATATTACAATCAAGACTTAGAAGAAGATATGTTAAATGAAGATGTATCTTATGAAATTAAAAAAGAACATTATCAGTTTATTAAAAAAGCAAGAACTTTATTTGAAAACAAACAAATTAATATAAATAAATTTTATTTAATGGGTACAATAGTGGATTTACAGGAAGATGAAATTAATATTTCTGTTTTAAAATCAAATTATGACAAGAAAAAGAATATTGTGTGGCCCAGCAAAGAAATATTTTTATTTGAAGACCGCAAAAGCAAATTGGATGTAATGCTTTTTAACAACCAAATTTCAGAAGAAGATTATGAATCAAATTTGGAATTTTTGAAAGATGAATTAAGTATTTATGAAAATGAAGAGGAACATAAATATATAAATTAAATAGGAGGCTACCTTGAAAGCATACGACTTAATCAACAAGAAAGAATTAGAAGTTACAACACAGGATTTAATCGATTTAATGGCAGATGGAAACAGACAAATTGATTTAATATTGAATGAAAAGAAAACAGATGATGACGGATACCTTACATGGGATGCTGAACACTGGACAGTAGTTAATGCCAAAAGATTTATGAGATGCTATTCATTGGGAGACAGACAATTAAGAGATTTTACATCACATAATATTTATGACTTAAAAAATGACTTTAAGCCTGAGGAAGCAAAAGAAATTCAAATTAATTAAAAGGGAAAGGGCATATAACTCTTTGGAACCTTCTTTGCCCATATTAATAAAATAGTATGAGGCGCTAAAAAGGATTTAAAGGAGGATCCATGGAAGCATATATTATTACCTTTTTGCATGGAAATTACGCAGTTGCAGCATTCTCGAGACTGCAAGGTTTTGGATATAATAATATAAAATTGATGCAAACCCCTTTTTCTATTAAGAATGAGTGCGATTTATGCATTAAAGTCAATGACCGCAAAACTTTAGACATAGTTTTAAATGAATGCAGAAACAAATTTCCCGTAAGCAATGTTTACAGCAGAATGGAACGTAATGGTTCCTATGTATATAAATTGTTACCTTAAATAAAATAATTCTTCGAAGTTTCGGGGACTGTTCTTTTTGATTGATTATCAATCAAAAAGAACAGTCCCCGATTTTTGTTGCCTCTAAAATTATTTTTATTTAATGTTGACAAATTTGCTGGGGTATTTTATAATAAATCATACCCTACCGAAATAGTGGGGATTGGATGGAGGGAGAACAGACATGATTTTATCCACTAAAGGCAGATATGGACTAAAGGCAGTATTTGAACTTTCAATCAACTATGGATTAGGACCTGTTACTCTTAAAAAAATATCAGAAAAATACGATATATCAGAAAGTTATTTGGAACAGCTATTTGCTAAATTAAGAAAAGGTGGTTATATTGATACTGTAAGGGGGCCCCAAGGAGGATATCTTCTTGCAAAAAGTCCCAAAGAAATAACAGTAGGAATGATACTTAGAACACTTGAGGGAAATATAACTGCTTCAGAATGTATAAATAATGAAATTTGTTCCAGAGAATCTATATGTGCTACAAGGGTTATATTTGAAAAAATTGAAAACAGTATCAATAATGTTATTGATAATATAACCTTAGCTGATATGTATGAGGAACAAAAAAATATTTTAACGGAGGAAAAAAATGAGCAGAAAACTTTATCTTGACAATGCTGCAACAAAAAGGGTCAAAAAAGAAGTAATAGATGAAATGGGTAAGTATTTTGATGAATTGTACGGAAATCCATCAAGTCAATTATATGAGTTGGGAAGAAAATCGAAAGAGGCTATCGAAAAATCAAGAAAGATTGTAGCAGATTTTTTAAATGCAGAAGAAAAAGAAATATATTTTACGGCAGGCGGTACAGAATCAGACAACTGGGCTTTAAAAGGTGTTGCCTTTGCAAACTTTAACAAAGGTAAAAATCATATTATTACAACTAAAATAGAGCATCATGCAATAATACACACATGTGAATACTTAGAAAAATTCGGCATTGAAACAACTTATTTAGATGTTGACAGATACGGGCTCATCGATTTAGAAAAACTTAAAGAAGCAATCAGACCTGAAACAATGCTTATTTCAATAATGTTTGCAAACAATGAAATAGGTACAATTCAGCATATAGAAGAGATAGGGGAAATTGCAAAGGACAATGGAGTATTGTTCCATGTAGATGCTGTTCAAGCTTTGGGAAGTGTAAAAATAGATGTTAAAAAACAACATATAGACCTTATGTCAATGTCTGCTCACAAGATAAGCGGACCAAAAGGTGTAGGTGCACTTTATATAAAAAAAGGAACTAAAATAGATAACTTTATTCATGGAGGCGGACAGGAAAGAGGCAGAAGAGCCGGTACAGAAGGAGTTCAAAATATTGTTGGTTTCGGAAAAGCTGTAGAAATTGCTGCTCGTGATTTTAATAATAATGAGAAACTTATTGCTTTAAGAAACAGACTTATTGAAGGAATAAAAAACAATATTCCTGACGTAGTGCTTAATGGTCACCCAACACAGAGACTTCCTAACAATGTGAATTTCTCATATAAGTATGTGGAAGGAGAATCCATATTATTACTATTGGATATGGAAGGTATAGCAGCGTCAAGCGGTTCTGCTTGTACATCAGGCTCATTAGATCCTTCACATGTTCTTTTGGCAACAGGACTTGACCACGGTACTGCTCATGGCTCAATTCGTTTTACCTTAAGTGAAGAAATAACAGAAGAAGACATAGATTTTGTAGTTGAAACAATGAAAAAAATAATTACTAAATTAAGAGCAATGTCACCAATAAAAAATGATGAAGATTTGAAAAAAAATTAAAGAGATAAATCGGAGGAAAATATGTATTCAGAAATAGTAATGGAGCACTTCAGAAATCCAAGGAATGTAGGAAGTATGGAAAACGCAGATGGAGTAGGTCAAGTAGGTAATCCTAAATGCGGAGACATAATGAAAATATATTTAAAAATTAATGAAGATGAAATAATTGAGGATGTAAAATTTGAAACATTTGGTTGCGGTTCAGCAATTGCATCATCAAGCATAGCAACAGAGCTTATAAAGGGAAAAAGTATCAATGAAGCAGTTTCACTAACAAATAAAGCAGTTGTTGAAGCTTTAGGAGGTCTACCTCCTGTTAAGGTTCACTGTTCAGTTTTAGCAGAGCAAGCAGTTAAATCAGCACTTTATGATTATTCTCAAAAAACTCACAAAGTAATTAAAGGTTTGGAAAATTACAAGCCAGAAGAAGACGAAATTCATTGCCATTAAAAAGAAAGGGGGGTAGAGAGCCCCTTTTTTGTTAGGGCATCTTGCAGTCTCATTCACCAATTTATTTGCTCCCTTTGGTCGCATAAATTGGGAATTCGTTGCGAATGACCTACCAACCATTTTTTTAGAAAAAAGCATTCTAAAAAAATGGGGTTAGGGCATCTTGACAATAGGTTAAAGAATACATTATAATCACTTAATAAAGACTCTTATTTCACTGGAGGAACAATGGATAAATTAGATAGGTTTTCAATAAATAACATTAGAAAAGAATATTTGAATTTTTTTAAAAGTAAGGGACATTTAACAGAACAAAGTTTTTCGCTAATACCTAAAAATGATAAAAGCTTATTATTGGTAGGTGCGGGAATGGCACCACTTAAAAAATATTTTACCGGAGCTGAAGTTCCGCCTTCAAAGAGAATGGCAACATGCCAGAAATGTGTAAGAACAGGTGATATAGACAATGTAGGTTTAACAGCAAGACATCTGACATTTTTTGAAATGCTTGGAAACTTTTCCTTTGGCGATTATTTTAAAGAAGAAGCAATTGTTTGGGCATGGGAGTTGTTAACTGACGTACTAAAAATTGATAAAGATAGACTTTGGGTAACAGTATATTTAGAAGACGACGAAGCTGAACAAATTTGGCATAAGAAGGTCGGAATTCCTATGGAAAGAATTGTAAGGTTAGGAAAGGATGACAACTTCTGGGAGTTAGAAGTTGGCCCAAGCGGACCTTGCTCTGAAATATATTATGACACAGGTGCTGACAGAGGTTGCGACTCATCTGATTGTAAGCCTGGTTGTGATTGCAACAGATATATAGAAATTTGGAATCTGGTATTTACTCAATTTGATAAGGATGAACAAGGTGTTTACCATCCACTTCCAAATCCAAATATTGATACAGGAATGGGACTTGAAAGAGTAGCATCAGTTCTTCAAGATAAACCTACTGTTTTTGATGTAGAGCCACTTATACAAATAATTAAAAAAGTTGAAGAAATATCAGATCTTAAATATGGCTTAGATAATAAATACGACACTGCAATGAAAATAATCTGCGACCATTCAAGAGCTGCAACATTCATGATTGGTGATGGAGTAATACCTTCAAATGAAGGAAGAGGTTATGTTCTAAGACGTTTAATTAGAAGAGCTATACGTCAAGGCAAATCTTTAGGTATACATAATGAATTTTTAACTAAGACTGTTAAGCTAGTAATTGATAATTGGAAAGAAGCATATCCTGTATTAGCTGAAAAAGAAAACTATATTCTAAAGGTTGTAAAACTTGAGGAAGAAAGGTTTAAAATTACTATTGATCAAGGTCTTGAACTTTTAATGAAAGAAATACAAACATTAAAAGATAATAATGAAAAGGTGTTTGATGGCAAGTCTGCATTTAAACTTTATGACACTTATGGCTTTCCTTCAGAGCTTACTGAAGAAATACTTAATGAGAATAATCTTAGTTTAAATAAAGAACAACTTCTTACAGTTATGGAAGATCATAGACAAATGGCAAGAGATGCAAGAAGGTCTACTGGTGCTTCTGGTTGGAAAGACAATGATTTTACCTTAGAAGTTGATAAAACCAAATTTACAGGATACAACAATTTAACAGATTCTGCTGAAGTAATTGCAATAATTGTTGATTCTGAGCAGGTAAATACAATTGAAGAAGGACAATCAGGTATAATAGTTCTTGACAAAACTCCATTTTATGCTGAAGGCGGTGGCCAAAACGGGGATACCGGTGAATTTATTGCAGATGGAATGACAGCAAGAGTAACTGATACGAAAAAATTCAACAATTCTATTTATCTTCATGAAACAAATATTGTAAATGGAAGTATTTCTGTTGGAGATAAATTAACTACCAATGTAAATAAAGACCAAAGAAAAAATACTGCAAAGAACCATACATGTACACATATATTGCACAAGGTTTTAAAAGAGGTATTAGGACAGCATGTTAACCAAGCAGGTTCATATGTTTCGGAAGATAGGCTTAGATTTGACTATACACATTTTGAAGCTGTTGACCATGAAACATTGAAGGAAATTGAAAATAAAGTTAATGAAGCAATTTTAGCAGACTACCAGGTTAATACTGATATTCTTAGTATTGATCAGGCAAGAAATTCAGGAGCTATGGCTTTATTTGATGAAAAATATGAAGACATGGTAAGGGTTGTTAGTGTTGGAGACTATAGCAAGGAATTATGCGGTGGAACTCACATTGATGAAACAGCAAAAATTGGATTGTTTAAAATACTTTCCGAAGGAAGTATAGCGTCTGGAGTAAGAAGAATAGAAGCAATAACAGGAAGAAAAGCAATAGAATACTTAAATGACTTAAATAATTTGACAGATGAATTGTCAATATCCATGAAAACAACAAAAGAAGATTTAGTAAGCAAAGTAAATTTACTTAAAAAGGAATCAAAAGACAAGGATAAAGAAATACAAAAGTTAAATAATGAAATATTAAAGAATAATATAAGTCAAATTCTTGATAAATATGAAGAAATCAATGGTATTAAATTGTTTGCTATTAAGTTTATAAATAAGGATGCAAACTCATTAAGAGAAATTGCTGACAAAATAAAAGATAAAAACGAAAGCTGTGCTGTAATTTTAGCTTCGGATTTAGGTGATAAAGTATTGTTTGTAGCTGCTGTAACAAAAGATTTAGTTGAAAAAGGAATACATGCAGGAAATATGGTTAAAATTGCAGCATCGATTGCAGGCGGCGGAGGCGGAGGAAGACCCGACTTTGCTCAAGCAGGAGGAAAAAATCCTGGCAAAATTGATGAAGCATTGGAAGAAGTTAAAAAACAAATATCAATAAATAAATAAGGAACAGTGAAAGTATTTGATTTTAATGACTCTTTATAGTACAATGTAAATATATGTTAAGGGGTGTTTTTTATGGATAGTAATGTTAATAATACGGCAAAATTTGATTATAAAATGGATTCATTAAATGAAGCTAGAGAAATAATTTCTCAGGTTTATCAATCATTGAAAGAAAAGGGATACAATCCTAATAACCAACTTATAGGATATATACTATCCGGGGATCCTACTTATGTAACTAATCATAACAATGCAAGAAGTTTAATACGAAAAATAGAAAGAGACGAACTGTTAGAAGAAATCTTAAGCGTTTACTTAAATGTAATAGGTATGTAGGGGACACACAGTCCATGCACATAGCAGTATATTGTTATACTGCTATGTTTAAGATTAGACTAAAGCTATGTCATTCTGAACCGAACAGTAGGTGATGAAATCCTTGGATGAGGATGACAAGCAGAGACAGACATATATAATATGGAATACATAAATTTATTTGAAAAAGAAAATGTATCAAAGCTGTGTTATGGAACACTTTCATTAAGCAATCTTCAAAATTTCGATACTGATGAAAACAAGGTAAAACTTCTTAATTACGCATACGGAAAAGGTATAAATTTTTTTGACACAGCCGAGCTTTATGATAACTATAATATATTAAAAGAATTCATAAAAGACAAAGACAGGGATAAACTAATCATAGCTTCGAAAAGTTATGCATATGACGAGAAAACAGCAGAATATAGTATCAATAAGGCCTTGAAAGAAATGAACACAGATTATATAGACGTTTTTATGCTTCATGAACAGGATAACGGAAATAATTTTAAAGGACACTATAAGGCAGTCGAACGCTTCATGAAGTATAAGGAAGAAGGTATAATCAAGTATTTTGGAATTTCCACCCATAGGGTGGAAGCGGTGAGAGATTCACTTGAATTTAATGAAATAGAATTTTTGTTTCCTTTGTTTAATTATAAGGGCATTGGTATTCAAGATGGTAGCTTTGGAGA
>DATESJ010000232.1:0-4196 GCA_035270885.1 Sedimentibacter sp.
TTATTTTTGATTGCTATTTTCATTCTTTATGGGCTTTATACAGCTATGACTGCAGGTGTAGAAAGAGCTTTTATTTCAGAAATTTCGCCTAAGGAATTGAAGGGTACAATGCTTGGTTTACATTCCACAATAGTTGGAATAGCATTGCTGCCTGCAAGTAGTATTGCAGGCATTTTATGGACTTCTTTTGGTGTTAAAGTTCCCTTTATATTCGGAGCATTTATGTCATTAACAGCAGCCTTAATTCTTTTATTATTAATGAAAAACGAAAGTTAATTATCGGTATAGTCTTCAGGATTTATAGTTGGTATTATTCGTTCTAATTCTGCAACATGAATATTTATGATAGCATTTAATAATTGTTCCGTTTCTGCATCATTATTTGAATATTTGATTTTTAAAACCCATTTAGGATTATAGTCTCCGGGGAGTTCTTCAAATTCACATATTTTATCTAAAAAAACTTCTTCATTATATAAATCAAAGATTCCGGAATACTTCCAATCTTCATCAATATCCTGAGTTGTAAGTGTTAAGTAAATATAAGTTGAATCATTTTCACTTGCATATATTTTATCTATATATTCAATATCTTTATGTATTTCATATGAGCCAATAGTTTTAATGAAAAATCCTGTTTCCTTGTCTTTCAACATTAATATCAAATTATTGTAATTATCCACTAAATCCTCCGTCTTAAGTTATCTTAACTAAATTTATTGTATCATTATATAATAAGTTTTGATATTAGTATAGGAAAAATTATTAATTTCTCCTATAAGGACATATTGTAGAACAATAAAGAATTTTAAGAATATATATGAGTATATACAAGTGTATATCTAAATTTAAAGCGAGGTGTCTTATGGATGATTTTAATGTAAATGAACTTATAAGAAGGAATATGGCAATAAGAGTTGAAGATGCAGTAATAGAAGAAATATTTCATGAAAACAGAACAAGCTTTGTAACTATATCATATGGAGTATTAGGTGATTTTAATACAATTAATATGGAGCTTGTCAGATTAGTAGTTGATGGAAATACAATTATTAGAAACAGGCGAGGAAGAAGAATAAGTATTAGAGATTTAAATGTAGGAAATGTTGTAGATGCAAGTTTTTCCACTGCAATGACAAGAAGTATACCTCCACAGTCAAGAGCTTTTATGATAAGAGTTGTTAGAGAAAATGTAAATCCATTACCTGTATTTCCTAACATAGTAGAGGATAGGATTATGGAAGTTGATAGAAACTATAATTTTTTAATAACTGGAAATCAAAATGACATTATGAGTCAAATGCGTTTTGTGGTTGATAATTCAACAGATATTTTTGATAGAAGGGGGAATAGAATAAGGTTAAGAAATTTAAGACCCGGTCAAATGGTTAGGGTTGAGCATGCAGATTTTATGACCATGAGTATACCGCCTCAAACAACAGCCTTTAGAATTTGGGTTATATAAAATAGAATAAAAATAGACACCCTTTATTGAAATATATGAAATATATGAAGGGTGTTTTAAATAAAATTATTCTTTACATCGTCTATAAAATGGTGTATAATTTTTGATGTTATGTTAATAGAAATAATATATTTATAACCCAATTTACATTAAGGGGTATAGCTACAGGAGGAAATAATGAAGAAGGTATTAATAATAGTTGTAGTATTTGCATTGTCATTTGGATTTTTGACATTAGTGAATAATATGGGTACAACTACTGGATCAGCTCAAGAAACGTTAACAGGAACTGCAGAAGGTTTTGGTGGTGATATTACCGTTACAGTGGTTGTTGATGGTGATGATATAATTTCAGTTGAAGCAGTTGGTCCAGACGAAACAGAAGGAATTGGAACTATGGCAATTGATGAACTACCTGCTAAAATAGCAGATGCCAATTCAGCAGAAGTTGACGGAGTTTCAGGTGCAACTTATTCAAGTGATGGTATTAAAGCAGCTGTTAACAACGCTTTAGCTACTAAAGGCAGTTCAAGTTCTGAAAGCCAAACATTAACAGGTACAGCTGAAGGCTTTGGTGGAGATGTTACTGTTACTGTAGTAGTAAGCGGTGATGATATTGTTTCAGTTGAAGCAGTTGGTGCAGATGAAACAGAAGGAATTGGAACTATGGCAATTGATGAGCTTCCTAGTTTAATAGCAGAAGCAGATTCAGTAGAAATTGACGGAGTTTCAGGTGCGACTTATACAAGTGATGCTGTTAAAGCAGCTGTTAAAAGTGCCTTAGAATCTAAATAATAATACTTATTAAAAGCTATACCTTTTTGGGGTATAGCTTTTTTATCGTGTGCCCAGAATGGCGACAGCGACGTATTCGCATGTGCTATTGGAAACAATGTAAGAAAATTAGTGCGAAATTTAATAACTTTAAGTGTGAGAGGACGGTAATTAAAATTAATTACCTCCTACTCGATTATATGTTAGTTGTGACACTCATGCTCATGTTCATGGCATGAATCGCCTGAATCTTCAAGATTTCCATTAAGAAAATCCAAAGCTACTTTCTTCACATCTCCGTTGCATCCACGTACAACTTTTATGCCAGAAGTATTAAGTACATTAACAGCTCCATCACCCATGTTACCAGCCAACATCAAATTTACACCCATTTCTGCCAAAACTGATGCTATGTTGGATTTACACCCGCAACCTTCAGGTGATTTAACAGTTTCAATGCCTAATATATCTTTATTAACATCATCAACCGAATAAACAGTAAAATATTCACAGTGACCAAAGTGTGAGTCAATTATTCCATTTCTTGTAGGTAAAGCAATTTTCATAGTATCCTCCAAATATTTTTCTTAATAATATGATTATACAATAGTTAATGACAAATGTCATTAACTATTTATTTTATACTGACGGTTTGGTAGAAGTTAAAAATCTTAATGGCAGCTCTATTTATAATCAAGAGGATTTAAAAGATTTCTTAATAAAAAATTATTCTATGAAAGCATCCTTATTATATTCATCTATAAAAGATAATTTATATAATAAAATTGGTAAGGATACTATAATGGATGATGTTACATTTTTAATAATGGAAATATATTAATATGTAATTTATATTTGTAAAAATAATAAAAAATTTGTCAAGCTATTGTCGTTTTATAGTGATTTTTTTTATGTTTAAATTGATAAGCTATTGACAAATAAAAAATTGTATTATATTGTGAGTAAAAAGTTGATGTTGAAAATCATACTTACAGTATGGAGGAAAGATGAAAAATTTGTTAATAGTTGAATCACCTGCTAAAGCTAAAACAATAGGTAAATTCTTAGGAAAAAACTATGTTGTAAAAGCTTCAGTTGGGCATGTGCGTGATTTACCAAAAAGTAAAATTGGTATAGATATAGATAATAATTTTGAACCTAATTATATAACAATACGTGGTAAGGGCGATGTAATTAAGGAACTCAAAAAAGAAGCAAAAAAGGCAGATAATGTATTTCTTGCAACCGACCCTGACCGTGAAGGTGAGGCTATATCTTGGCATTTGGCTAAAATATTAAAATTAGATGAAAACAAGGCAATAAGAGTTGAGTTTAATGAAATTACAAAGGACGCAATTAAAAATGCCAGTAAAAACCCACGTAAAATCAATATAGATTTAGTCGACGCCCAGCAAGCAAGACGTGTTCTTGACAGATTGGTTGGATATAATATAAGTCCGCTCTTATGGAAAAAAATACGTAAAGGTTTAAGTGCAGGTAGAGTTCAATCTGTGGCACTAAAACTTATTATAGATAAAGAACGTGAAATAATGGATTTTAAGTCTGAAGAATATTGGACTCTTGAGCTTGAAATTAAAAAATTAAGAAAAAAATTCATTGCCAAATATGTTGGTTATTATGAAAATGATAAAATAAAAAAAGTTAAAATAAAAAATGAAGATGAAATAAATAAAATACTTGAAAGTATTAATAAAGAAAAAGCGCTTGTAATGAAAATAGACAAATCCAAGAGCTACTCAAAGCCAAGTGCACCTTTCACAACAAGCTCCCTTCAGCAGGAAGCAAATAGAAGGTTAAACTTTACATCAAGAAAAACTATGATGGTTGCTCAACAACTTTATGAAGGGGTAAATGTTAAGGGTGAGGGAAGTGTGGGTCTTGTTACCTATATTAGAACAGACTCCTTCAGATTATCTGATGAAGCTGTAGTAAGTGC
>DATESJ010000233.1:0-6487 GCA_035270885.1 Sedimentibacter sp.
TATTCTAATATTGAATATTTATGCTATTGCATTCTTAGTATTAGCTTGAAAATCCCCTATAATTAATTACATAAAAACTTATCCTACAAACAAGCATATAGTGTTTCAATCATAATTTTAAATAATCATATCATATTTACACGCATATAATAATACTATTCATTATGTAAAATAAAGAGGTGTGATTATGAGTATACAAATACCGGGACTTACACAAGTTGTTATACCGGCGACAATTACAGTACATTTAGGTGCACCAGATGAACCTGCTGAAAATGTTACTGTTTCTTTTCTAGATTATATTAAAAATGTAGCATCAAGTGAAATATATCCCACTTGGCCTGAAAGTGCACTTAGAGCCAATATTTATGCAATTACTTCTACCGCATTAAACAGAGTATTTACAGAATGGTACAGATCAAGAGGCTATAATTTCGATATAACTAATGATACCAGATTCGATCAGGCATATGTTCAAGGTAGAGGTATATTTGACAGTGTTTCACAAATAGTAGATGACCTGTTTGACTCTTATATTAATAGGCAGGGACAATTAGAGCCCCTTTATGCGCAATTTTGTGACGGTCGAGTTTCCTTTTGTCCGGGGCTTCTTCAGTGGGGTACTGTTGGGTTAGCTGAACAAGGCTACACCCCATATGAAATTCTCCAATATTATTATGGTGATAACATTAACTTACAAGAAGATACCCCCTTAGCGGAAGCTTATGAGACATATCCTGGAGTCCCTCTTCAGTTAGGAGACAACAATCCATATATATTATTGATTCAAATTGCTTTAAACACTATATCTACTAACTATCCTGCTATTCCAAAAATATCTAACCCCACAGGGACCTTTGACGAAAGCACACAAGAAGCAGTAAATGCCTTCCAAGAGATATTCGACTTACCAGTTACAGGAATTATAGACAAAGCAACATGGTACCAAATTAGAAGAATTTATATAGCCGTTACAAAATTAGCTGAATTGACTTCACAAGGTGTAATAATAAGCGATATTCCTGAATATACACCTACTCCTGGACCTCAAGAGGTAGTGCCAAGAATTCAAGTAGTTCAGTATTTTTTAAACGTACTTTCTGCATATTACAGCTCTATTCCCACTGTTGATATTAATGGCGTATTGGATACCCACACCAGATCATCCATAATGGAATTCCAAAGAGAATTCAATATTCCCATAACAGGCATCGTAGATGAACAAACTTGGAACGCTATGTCCAGTTCAGTAATAGGTATTTTAGAAACACTACCTCCAAATGCTATAGCTCTTCCAGCATTGTTGTGGCCTGGTATTACATACCAGTTAGGTTCTCAAAGTCCTGGTGTTTACCTCATCCAGCAATACTTAACTTATATTGCCAGTGTATTAGAAGGTATCGCTCCAACCGACCCTGATGGAGTTTTTGGTCCACTTACAGAACAATCAGTAAGACAATTTCAGGAATATTTCGGGATAAATGTTACAGGTGTAGTAGACAGGTATACTTGGGACAGAATTGTACTTATATACCGTAATTTAAGATTTGGCAATACAAGCAATATAAATGGTCTAACATAATTAATGCTAAAAAACCGGCTATTCTTCAGCCGGTTTTTGCATTCTCTAAATAATTTCTATTATCTCTCCCGGTAGTATTATATCTTTATATATTTTAATACTCTCTGGAATATCTAAATACTTTGTATTTGATGGATAATGCCCTATGTTCTTTATAAAATATTTAATGGATGATTCTTCAGTAATTATACTATTATCTATATCAATATATTTAGGTTTTTTGGCATGATACTCCTGCACGAAAAACCCCCTCCACTCTTGCCCTGTAGATGATTTAAAGTTACAATCCGAGCAATTAGATTGGAGGATAACTTCTTTATTAGGGAAGTTACTGTCATAAATATAAATCTTCATACTATCACTATCCAATTCATAGCCATATGCCACTACCTGATGGTTTTTGGTTATATCTGAAGCTTTCCTAGCACCTATCAAACCTATGACAAGAGGTTTGCCTGCATCTATGGATTTTTTAAGCTTTGGAAATTCTTCCATTTTAGTTTTATAACTGACACTTTTTCTTATACTTTTTGGACTATCCTTTTGAACTGTCCAATCAAAAAATTTAAAGGAATGTATTGTGAACAAACTGTTAATTGTTCTTTCATATATATAATCCGATAACAAACTACCATCAGGCGGAAATTTACCATTTGGAAAATCCTTGTCCTCATGGGTAGGTATAGTTAACCCTGCAAAAAAGTAATCTAAAGAAGCATATGCCATTCCCCCGCATCTGCCTCTTGATTCTATTTTGCCAAAACCCGTGCTGATTATTTTATTTATAAAATTATTTCCAAAATGGAATCCGTGTTTTAATGGTATAAAATTTGTTTTCGGCATACTATTTCTTCTTTAAAAAACCACCAAGCATATTTGACAAATCATCAACTATACTTCCATCCTTATCAGCATCTAACAATGCAGAAACTGAACTCATAAGATTGCTATCATTTTTACCTTGACCCAAAGCACCTGCCAACATACCAGCCAATCCTGATGAATCAACATTTTGAGATGCTTTTTGTTTTCCTAAGGCTCCCAACAATAGAGGGGCTAACTGCGACATCAAATCTGAAGCCTGGTCTGATTTCAATCCAGTTTGTTTGGCAAGATTTCTTTGAACAGATGTATTCTTGCTTCCCAATATGTGGTTAAGCATTTTAGATCCGTCTTCCTTATTAACATTTTTTAAGAAATTTTCTATATCGTCAACATTGTCATCCTTGTGATTATCCAGTGCCTTTGCCAAAGAAGAAGCACCATCCTTTGATGCAGCATTTTTACCCATTGCTTGCATTAATGCAGGTAATCCTAATTTCATAGCCTGCTGAATTTGTGATGAATCCGCTCCTGTTGAATTGCTTAATTGTTTCAATACTTTTTCATCGCCCAACTGTCCTGATAATAGCTCCATTAAATCCATAATTTCCTCCTGTTTTTCTCTATTAAAATATAATTAAGTATATACCCGTAATCTTAATATTTCAAACATTATATGTAATGCACATTTCTATACATAAAATTAAAAAGTCTGATAATTACATAAAAATTATCAGACTTTCTTTATTACCAAATTATCCAAGACCCCCATTTGAGCCCGAAGTTCAGCTTTAGCTGGGCTAGTTCACTTTTTATTTTTCAATCCACTGAACAATCCCTTTCTTATAATGTTTAAATACATATCCTACAACCTTGCCAATTAAAAGTGCGGCTATAATAGTACCCTCTCTAACTGACTTAAATCCTCCAAGAAATACTATGGATAAAATAGCAGAAATTGCTACCATGCCGCTATCTACTGCAACTTTTGCATTTGAAAACTTTATTTTGTCTTTGCTAAGTTCCACTATGGCATTTGCCAATCCTTCAGCCGGAAGAGGTACAAAGCCTGGAATAAGATAGAAAGATGCTCCTACACCAATTAATATAATACTTATAAACAAATATATAAGTTGCATTATATAAAATGTGGGTAGAGGAAGCCAAAATAATAAATAACCTCCGCCTGTATAAGTAACGAAAACAGCAAATAAATAAGTGCAAACTATTTGTAATAATTGTACTGGTTTGAAATTTTTCCTTAATAAAATTATTTGTACTGCAATTAACAAAATATTAAAAGCCAATGTAGCTTTGCCAAGTTCAACACCCCATATAAGTTCCATGGCATAAGGAATGGCACTTACAGGCGATATCCCTAACTGTGCAGTCTTTGATACATTAACTCCTGCTGCAAGTATTATAAATCCGCTTAAATATAATAATAGTCTTTTAGCTGTTTTCTTCAAATTGTACTCTCCGTTGTTCTCAAAATTAAGTCATATAAATAGAACTTAAACACGCGAATTCTATTGTAATATATCCTCTTGCGAAAATCAAATAGTTTTATATATAAATTTCTGGAAAAAAGATAAAATGACTTAATAAAAGCTGCGTCTCAATAAATAAAACGCAGCTTCTTTCTTTAACCTTTATATTACTTAATTATACCCTCGAGTTTTAGCTTATCAATGTTAAGGGACGCATCGTATGGACTTTCAAGCAAACCGTCATTAACCATTTTTATTACTTCATCTCTATATTCAGATGATAAATCAACACCTGTAATTTCCCAATTGTTATCAACCTCAGGTGAAATTGGAGTATTTTCAGTTATATATTGAACAAGCATATCTCTTATTGAATTAGGTGATTCCCACTCTTTGCTATTTGCTACAATTTCGTTAGCCTTTAATGCTGACGAATATCTATAGTTGTTAACTGCAAGAGTCAGTTCCTGATCATCTTTCAAAGGCTCTCCCTTAAATAAAACATCTCTTATACGCTGTCCAACAGGTTTTGATAAATCAATTTTGTAATCAACACCAGCAAACATATCATATAAATATCCAGGTTTTTCAGGATCAAAACTAATAGACATATCTCCAGGAACCCACTGATTATAACATGCCGCTGACCATTCCATATATTCCTTTAATTCGGCACCAGTAACTTTTACTCTGTACAGAGTGTTGTCAAATTTATAAATATTAAATATGGTTCCATAGTTAATTTCACCTTCAAGTATATCACTGGTATCCTTAAACAATGCCGCAGCTGAAACATCAGCTCCAGAATTCAAAAGTTGCACCTTGTTTATTAAATCCATAACAGCAGTGTCTCTTAACTTGCCTTCAGGAATTCCTTTTATTTCGTCAACAGGTTGGAAGTTAGCTGTCGCTGTACCAAAGGTTCCACCTGATGTAGTTCCATCATCATTTGCTACACCGCCCTTAATATAATCAAGAGTTTTTTGGTGAGCTTCCTTAACTATAGGCAGATTAACTATTTCTTCACTTGGTGTATATCCGGCCATATCAGTTATAGTTACATCACTGTCTACTATATTGTTATTTTCATCTAAGTCAAAATCAAATCTTACAACTTCTCGACCTAAATTTCTAGCCCCACCTATAATTGTGCTTCCCTCAGTTTTATCCACTGTAGTATGAGTATGTCCAACCATTAAAGCATCTATTTCGGGACAAAGTTCAATAATTTTTGCAGCAGAGTCACTTCCACCTTCTTCGTCATATTCAGCAATTAATCCTGAATGTGCCAATGCAACTATAATATCAGCCTCATCCTTAATTTCATCAACTATTAATTTTGCTGTTTCAGCCATGTCTGCAAACTTTAGAGCATCAACCTTTTCCCCGTCCCATCTTGGAACATTAGGGTTTGTAAGTCCAATAAAAGCTATTTTAACACCATCTTTTTCAATCATTGCATAAGGCAATGCAACGTTTGCATCATCCTCAACGTAGGATGCATTAGCTGCCAATATAGGGAATTTAGCTTGTGCTATAATTCTATTTACAAGTTCTAAGCCAAAATTGAATTCATGATTTCCCAATACCATTGCATCGTATTTCATGAAATTCATTGTTGCAATAACAGGATGCTCTAAATCTTGTTTGTTGTAAATATCGTCAGTCATAATGGTTCCTTGAATTGTATCACCGTTATCTACAAGCAATGTATTCTCATTTTCATTTCTTACTTCCTGTACATAAGAATAAACTCTTGCCATCCCATTGTTTGTTGTTTCCTTGTCATCTTCATATGAATATCCAACAATATTTCCATGCAAGTCTGTTGTCCCTAAAACTGTAATAGTTTTTACGGATAAGTCTGTAACATCAATATAAATTGATATTATTTTAGCACATTCTCCTCTGGTTGCTACTGCCAAAGGATCAAAATTATTGTTATCTTTTCCATTAATTAATCCTGTTGATTGTGCTTTGTAAACAGCTTCTTTTGCATAGTCCGAAATACTTTCATCATCTGCAAATACTTTTACTTCAGAAGCCATAAGAGCTTCATTCTTGTATGAAGCATATTTCATTAGTATTACGGCTATGTCTTGTCTTGTTATGTTATCATCTGGGTTGAATTCACCTTCATAACCAAGAACAATTTTGTTATTGTATGCCCATGCAACAGATGCGGCATACCACGAAGATTCACTTACATCTTTGAATTCTGTTTCAGTTGAAGCAATTTCATCCTCGCTTATTCTGGCAAGTATGGCTACAAATTCTGCTCTGCTTATGTTTGATAGCGGTTCAAAAGTTGTTTCTGTCTTGCCTTTAATGATTCCATTCTCTGCAAGGTCTACAACATAATCCTTGTACCAACCTTCAACATCAGTGAAGCTTGTACTTGTTGTTTCTGCACCAAAAACACTCACAACACTGATGTTCAACAGCATAATAACTGCTATCAGTGTGCTTAACATTCTTTTGTTTTTCATAAAATCCTCCCAAAATATATTTTAATGGTTCCTTTAACCATCATTGTAATTATACTCCACTTTTATAGCCTTGTAAATAATTGCATTATCAAATGTATATAAGG
>DATESJ010000234.1:0-4767 GCA_035270885.1 Sedimentibacter sp.
ATTGCAGGGACTTGTAATGTTTATTACATCAACGGTAATTATTATTACCTTATTTGTTGATATATTGGTAATGATTTTAAATCCAAGGATTAAGTCCTTTCATCAGGGGGAATAATGAGAAATAATGTAAGCTTGATTTTAGGAATTATATTAGTATTAATTATTATAGCTGTTTGGGTTCTGTCATTTGTTTACATGCCCTACCCTCCAAATGAAATGAATATACCTGATAAGTTTTTACAACCTGATTTTGAATCTAACCATATTCTTGGAACAGATAATTTTGGAAGGGATATTTTAAGCCGTATAATGTATGGTTCAAGAAATGTATTGTTAGTTGGCATAGGTTCTGTAACCTTGGGTACTATATTTGGTATATTATTGGGAGCAGTAGCTGCTATGGCAAAGCGATTTGCAAATACAATAATTATGCGCATTATGGACGGACTCATGGCCTTTCCTGGAATACTACTTGCAATGATGCTTGTAACAGTGGTAGAAAGGGGTAGACTGGGCTCCATTATAGCCATAAGTATTTTTATGGTACCTGTATTTTCAAGACTTGTGTATTCCATGATTTTAGATACTGAAAATCTTTTATATATAAAAGCTGCAAAAAGCTATGGAAGTACCAGGACGCAAATATTTTTCAGGCATTACATTCCTGCCATGCTCCCAAGATTAATTACGCAGTTTAGTTCAGCCATAGGCTCTGCAGTTATGATAGAAACATCTCTTTCTTTTTTAGGACTTGGAATTCAACCTCCATTTCCCAGCTGGGGACTTATGTTAAGTGAATCAAGACAATTTTTTTTAGTTTATCCTTATTTAGCGGTTGCACCTGGTATCGCAATAATAATTACCGTGCTTGGATTCAATCTTATTGGAGATGGATTAAACGATATTCTTATTAGCAGGAGGAGTTTAGATGAATGAAACTGTTGTGCTTAACAATCTTCATATAAAAGCCGGTGACAATACATTGGTCAATAAAACTTCTCTAATAATAGAAAAGGGAGAAATTTTCGGATTAGTAGGTGAATCAGGCTCTGGAAAAACTCTTACAGCCAAAGCTATTATAGACTTGCTACCTGAAGGGCTGAGATATTCAGCTGATGAAATGATTACGGCCGGCAAAAACATGCTGACTGCTTCACCGGAAGAAAAAAGAGAACATATAGGCAAAAATATTGGATATATTCCTCAAAATACAGTGTTTTATCTGCATCCTATGATTAAAATCAAAAATCAAATAGGAGACGGATATATTTATCATATGCATAAAAATAAAAAAGAAGCTTTAGAAAAAGCAGAAGTTTTATTGGAGAAGGTTGGATTCGAAAATCCCAAAACCGTACTAAACTATTATCCATGGCAATTAAGTGGGGGAATGCGACAAAGATGTAATATTGCAATGGCTTTAATGAATGACCCTAAGCTTATAATTGCTGATGAACCTACAACAGCTTTGGACAGCACTGTTCAAAGACAAGTTATGGAATTATTTAGAACAATAAATAAAGAACTAAAGCTATCAATACTTTTGATTTCTCACGACTTAGGTTTGATAAAGCATTACAGTCACAGTCTTGCGGTAATGTATGCTGGACAGATTGTTGAGTCGGGATATACAAAGACAGTTTTCAATAATCCTAAGCATCCTTATACACAGCTTTTGATTAAGATTATTCCTTCAATGAAAATCCGAAAAAACGAACCATTAGTTGAGATACCGGGATTTGTTAAAGAAAATGGAAGAGATACCAAGGGATGTCTGTTTTTTGATAGATGCCCTAAGGCTATGGATATATGCAAGGAAAAGGTTGCAGTGCATATAGATGATAATCAGGATCACTATTACAGATGTAATTTAGAATAGAGGCTACTATGGACAAAAAAATTGTAATTTCTACAGTAAATATTAGAAAAGAATATGTTACTAAAAAACATTTTATTACAGGCAAGGTTAAAGAAAAGTATGTTGCTGTAAAAAGTGCCAGCTTTGACATAGAAGAAGGAAAGACTGTAGGAATTGTAGGTGAATCAGGAAGCGGAAAATCTACAATAGGTGAAATAGTGGGAGGACTCCAAGAACCTACATATGGAAATGTCTTTTATTATGGCAAAAATATTAATAATTTATCAGATGATGAATATGAAGATTATAGAAAGAGCGTACAGTTTATTTTTCAAGACCCAAAAGGATCTATGGACCCAAACTATAAAATTTTAGATATTTTATCAATGCCTTTAATAACAACCAATATTGCAAAGAATAAGAGTGAAGCTGAAAAACTAATTGATAAAATGCTTATTAGAGTGGGACTTGATTTAAACACAAAAAACAAATACGCAGCTGAAATAAGTGGAGGACAATGTCAAAGAGCAGCAATAGCAAGAGCACTGCTTGTTAAGCCCAAACTAATAATTTGTGATGAGCCTGTTTCTGCCTTAGATGTATCCATTCAGGCGCAAATACTGAATTTATTAAAAGAAGTTCAGAAGGAATTAAACATATCATATATATTTATATCTCATGATATTGGAGTAGTAAATTATATGTCTGACACAATTTTAGTTATGAAAAACGGAACAATTGTTGAAAGTGGAGAAGCTAAAAAAGTTCTTTTAAACCCAAAAGAAAAATACACAAAAAGGCTTATAGAAAGCGCCTTCGCCTAAAAACCAGCCACGGGGACGGTTCCGCTGGCAGGTCAAAAAAATAATAACAGTTAAAGGAGATTCCTAATATTCTGCAAATTCTTGCGGATAATGAGCTGTCCCCATACTGCTGGAGTGTTATATATGATAGATATACTAAAAGAGAATGAGAAAATAGAAGATTTGCAATGTAAAGGTTTAAAAATAATTCAAAATAAAAAATGGTTTTGTTTTGGTATGGATGCAGTACTTTTGACAAATTACTGTGATATAAAAAACAATTCCAAAGTTGTTGATTTAGGTACAGGTACTGGTATTATACCAATACTTTTAAGTGGCAAAAGGAATTATACTAAAGCATATGGGATTGAAATTCAACCTGAAGTTTCAGAAATGGCAAAAAGAAGCGTTGAACTAAACAATCTTCAGGATAAAATAGAAATTCTTAATATTGACTTGAAAAACACCTTAGAATATTTGGATACTAATTCTTTTGATGCAGTTATTTCAAATCCTCCTTATAAACTTAATAATAGTGGAATAATTAATCCGGAGGATAAAAAGGCAATATCAAGACATGAAATCAAATGCACCTTGGAGGATGTTATATCAACAGCTTCACAATTATTAAAACAATATGGAAGATTCTACATGGTTCACCGTCCTGACAGGTTAGCGGATATAATTTGTCTATTAAGAAAGTATCGGTTAGAACCTAAGCAAATTCGATTTGTTCATCCAAGAGCAGCAGAAAAACCAAATATGATTTTAATTCGCGCATCTAAAAATGGAAATCCAGAGTTGAAATTTGACCCTCCTCTGTACATTTATAATGAAGAAGGTAATTATACGGAGGATGTGTATAATATATATGGGAGCTAAGTATTGAGAACATGAGAAAGCAGTCTCCTTCACCAATGTATTTGCTCCCTATGGTCACATACATTGGGAAGTCGTTGCGAATGCCCTACCACCATCTGTTCTTCGCTATGGCTCGAACAAATGGGGTTCGCACATCTTTATTTTAATTTTATCTATTGGGTGTACAGCTGGACCTTCTAGAATATTTCCTTTTATATCAAATCTGGAGCCGTGACATGGACAATCCCATGTTTTTTCAGCTTCATTAAATGAAAGTGCACACTTTAAATGAGAACACACCGGGTTAATGCAGAAATATTCTCCCGCTTCGTTTTTATATACTCCAACTTTTTTTCCGTCATATTCAATAATTTTTCCTTCCCCAGCTTTAACATTAGAAATTTCTTCAGAGTCTGATGTTAATCGGTTTAAAAACCCTGCTGCAATACTTTTTACAGAGGATACAAATTCTTTTGATGATTGGACGGGAGTAAATCTTGCAGGATTGAAGATACCTGAATAATCATCATCTATGCAAAGTATTTTATTTCTTAAAATTAAAGCAGCTGCTGCTGAATGAGACATACCCCATTTTTTAAATCCTGTTGCTACATATAAATTTTCTATGCTGGACGTATACCTGCCTATGTATGGAATTTTATCATAGGTCATGCAATCTTGGGCAGACCATTTTGACACTATCTCTGCATTTTTAAAATTACTGTTGAGAAATTTCTCCAATTCATTATATGATTCGTTTTCATCATCCTTTTCGCCAGAGCGATGATTGCCTCCTGCAAGAAACAAGAGATGTTCCTTGTCTGAAAACTGATATCTTATGGGGTAAATAGGGTCATTAATATGTATATACATTCCTTCAAAGGGTTTTTCACTGGTTTTTGCAGTGATAATATATGATTTATCTTGGTAAAGTCTTAAAAAATAAAGACCAAAGCTATTATCAAAAGGATAGTGGGATGTGGATATAACTTTCTGAGCATGTATAGTTCCATTTTCTGTTTCCACATCTATGTGCTCATCATGGGGTTCAATATTTAAAGCCCTTACATTTTCAGATATTTTTACATTGCTTTCAATTAGAATATTATAAAGACTATACAAATATTTTAGAGGGTTAAATTGACCTTGATTTCTTATGCCTATTGCTCCATATGCTTTATTTGGAATAGAAATTGTATCAGTATAAAATCCGTCTATGCCTAATTTTTCATATGCCTTTAATTC
>DATESJ010000235.1:0-7664 GCA_035270885.1 Sedimentibacter sp.
ATAACAAGAAAGAGAATAATAAGATGTAGGAGTAAAAACATTAGAAATAGAAATAAAAACTAAATTAATTTAATTTTAAAGTAAATATTATCAGTAAGTTAACGTTTATGCAGCGAGAGCGAAGCGAAAAAAAAGGGGGTAGGTATTATCTATTATAAGGCACTCTCTATTATTCGTATATATATTTACATTATATATCTAATTACCTTATTACCAATTAAAAAAGAAAGTATGCAAAATAAATATTACACTATAATAAATAATTAATATGCCATAATAAAAAATTAATACGCCATAATAAATAATTAATATCCTATCTTTTTTATGGAAGTAAAAAATTAATAAGTAAGAGAGAAATGAAATGAATAGGTATTACTATGTCTTATCTTATAACTTCTTGCGGATGTATAACACTGAAAAAAACATCAATAAGAGCCATCCCAGTTGGTGAAACAAGAAAGTTGATAATGAAATATGACAGCGGAAAGAATATAGGATACGTTAAGCACTATATAACCTTATATGCAAATTTTGCTTCAGGTGAAATAGAGGAAGTAGTTTTCGGAGATGAAACTAATAGAGGATATTATCTGGATGAAGATTTTTAAGACTGAAAATAAATATAAAATTTTCGAAGTTCCTCTTTTTTTATCATATAGTTGAGAGTGAGTACTATAATAAAATACACCCTATCTTTATTTTTTTCTTCAATTTAAGTTTTTTTTTATTAAATTTACTTGCATTTTTATTGTTTTTGTTGTAATATTGTACCCTGACTTAGGGGTTAATGAGTTCTACCTCTAGGTTAGATATACAAAAAAATTGAATAATTAGAACTCTAATTATCTAAAAACTGCAGGCAACAGAATAAATAATGCTCAAAAATCAGATGAAAAGGAAATTATTACAAAGTTTTAAAGGTTTACACTTCGGAATTTTTATTGTAACTGTGTTAACTGTATTGGTTCTTGCTTTTACTGCTTGCACCGATGAGGATGAGAAAACTCCTAACCCAACTCCTGCTACTGTTTTGAGTGATTTTTTCTCAATTCAAAATGCAGTGACTGTTCAAGGTACTATTCCCTCTAATCCTGATGGTCCTAGTATTGGCAATGTTTCTATGAATGGTAGTGTAATTTCTGGGGGTTCCTCCCATATTACTATAACTACCGATAATGATATTCAAAAGTTATATGTTGGCATCAAGGGTGTAAATAATTACTATATCATTACTCCTAATGCAAAGTCTAATATCTTTGATTTCGTTATTCTCTTAAGTCAAAATCTGGATGAGTCCTTTGAGATTCAAATATCTGCACTTTTGGCAGATGGTACAACAACTGCTGTTTACAAATCAACCGTTGGATACTATGCTGTAGGGACAGGTAACTTGCAGATAAGTCTTTCTTTTGATAATGAAAAAGATGTGGATTTATATGTTTTGCAACCCGATGGTGTTATGATTTTTTATGGTAATAAGGGTGGACAAACTTATGATCCTATAACTGGATTATCTACTTATTTGTGGGGTCTTGACTTAGATTCAAATCCTAATTGTAATATCGATAGCATCAATAATGAGAATGTTTTCTATCCAGATTCTCTTGTACAATCAGGAACTTATCAGGTATGGATAAATATGTATAATAACTGTGATTCTTCCATTCCAACTACTTGTATAGTTACTGCTCTTGATTCTGGTCAGTTTATTATTCCTACCTATGGAGTTAATCCCTCAACAACTGTTTTCCCTATTGGCCAATTAAGTAATCCTATAGGTAATGATACTGTTGGTTCTATAAAAGTTATGGAATTTACAATTGCAGGACCTACTACTACTCCTAAGAAAATTTATAACACTAAGCTAACTGAATCAGCAAAGATAAAAATGCTTGGAGCAAAGAGAAGATAAGATAAGGGTTTTTCTTTTATCTCAGAATAAGTTTCTCAGTTGTCTTTGTTTTATCGGTTATTATACTAATAAAATAAATACCTTTTGATTGGTTTCTAAGGTCAATGGTGGTTTCTAATTTATTATTAGCACTTACACTTATTGACCTTATTACCCTTCCTCTTATATCAGTTATATTGATCTCTACCTTCCCATCTATATTATCAATTTCTAGTTTAGAACTTGATGAAGTAGGGTTAGGGTAGAGATTAATTGTTATTGGTCTTATATCCTCAGTATTTAGTCCTGAACAACTAACACTTATATCTTCTCCGTAATAAGTACCTACTTGGTTTGTAATATATGCTCTATAGTAATAGGTATCGTTATTTAAACATGGATTTATTATCATAGTTTCAAAGTCAGTTACAGTAGGAGTGTATGGGTAGGTTATTTTGGTGGTTGTTACCTGGCTGATTTCTGGGTTAGGATTTTGAGAATATACAAAACCTAATTCTATATTGCTTGTTGCATAACCTGTATTTATTAGATATCCTCTTAGTAGTATTGAATCCGAATTGTGGAATGGCGGCATTGTTATTACTTCTCCTAATGTGATTGGAATTTGCTGGGTAGTGAAGGTTTTAAACTCTGCATAGGTTGTTCCTATATAGTTTGTTATAAATGCTCTATATTGATAGGTAGTATTGGCTAGCAAATTGTTTATTATGTTATTATATATTGGTTGGTTGCTTGCTTGGGTAATTGTAGTCCATGTGTTTGAGGTGGTTGGTTTGTATTTGAAACCACTTGTAAGAATTGGATAAGAACCTTGGTCATAAGATCCATAAACTCTTACCGAACTTGGATTAATAAATATTGATGTATCGGTAATTACTACCGGCATGGATAGTGGTAGGGTCATAAATGTATCAATGGTTTGGGAGTATTTTTTACCTGTTGGTGTTAGTGCATAAGGTCTAAGGTAGTAATTTTGGTTTTGAATTAAAGAAGATAATGTAATTGAGTATGGGGTTGTATTACCTTGAACCGTAACAGAGTCCCAATTGGTTGCAAAGGATGGTTTATATTCAATTCCTTTTGAGATAATTGTTTCTGTTCCCTGATAAAATGAGCTGTGAATAGTTGCTGAATTATGTGTTATGTTTGTTATTGAATCGGTTTTTAGTATCGGTGCAAGGTATTGTGATGAAACAACCGAAAAGTCATCAATATATATGTTATAACCTCTTTTTGATATTGCTTTTAGTATAATATACGACTGGCCAACCGATTCTACTCCAATATTGCATATATAATTATACCAACCATTAGCACTCATTGTTGGATCTGTCAACCTATCATTGGAGATAGAACCTATCTTTCTTGCTCCTTTAAATGATTTAGATGAGTTGATATATACCTCTACAACTTCATCAGACTTGGTATGCATACCATTAGAACGATATATCCAAAAACTAATATCGTAGAAATAACTAGGGAATATAACCTTTGGACTAATCAATGCAGTCCATTCATTAGAGGTTACATTATAAGAATTATATTTAAGCATATTTGTTCCTCCATGTGGGGAGCATACAGGTAATCCACCAGAGGGTACTATTTCGAAGTTATCTCCTTGCGATGATATAATATTCCAATAGGTTGATAAAGATTCAAATCCCTCTGTAAAGGGAGGGTTAAGACTTATTCCACAATCTGTTATAAAGGTTTCTGTATTCGAATATAAGGTACCAAGTGGTGAAACACAAAACAATCTATATTCGTAATTTGAGTTTGGTACTAGGTTGCTTATTGTTATTTGGACAGGGTTAGTAGGGGAGGTTTCTTGTATAAAGTTTGTTTGACCAATTGCTCTATACTCAAATCCCATTGAGGTTACTGCCATTCCTACAACTTCTCCGTTAAGTGTTGCTGATGTTGGATTTGAATTAGTTATTGGAAGAACTGTTAGGGTAGGGGTATTGCCGAAATAAATAAAATTTAGTATAGAATCTTGACCATAAGCAATATTAATTAAAGTTTTTCCACTTGGGGTAAAGTTTTTTAGTTTTGAACCAATAAATGAAGTAATATTTTCAGAACCAGGATAAGTAGTGCTGGTAGTACTAACATTAGTGGAGTCACCATAGGCAGGAAGTATAAAGAAACCCCTATTTGTAGGATTTATGTTTATTTGGTTAATTCTTGAATATATCCATTGATTTATTAGAGTATTATCACCATGAAAAACAAGCATTCCTTTACCAGGTGTGTATGCATCCCATTTTTTCTTTGTCCTATGTTCAAATAAAAAGAACTCATTAGAGGTAAGATTTACCTTATATGCTTTATTACTATCAGCAAGTGCTGGCAAAGTGCATACTGTGCTATCAAGGTTTAGAATAATTGGGTCAAGCCAACCCAGCATATTTCTTTCAAGCGAAGATAGGTAGGGTGGTGTCTTTGCTTCATTATTATAGTTGCCACTTGACATAAGATCCCATGAGTTCAACACTATTGATTGTCCTCCCGACTCACCATAGTCGGTATCGTAGAAGTCAGGTAAACCAAGAACATGACCCATCTCATGACATATAGTACCTATTCCATCCATCTGACTAACTGTTCTTAATTCGTTGGAACAAGAATACTTATTTAATGAAACTCCATTAAAGGTTGGTGAAGAGGGTATACTCCAGCTATGTGGCCAAATAGCATCTGCTCCACCACCATTATGTTGTCCTCTACCTGCAAAAACAATATGAACCATATCAATAATATTATCCCCATTATTATCAAAGATAGCGAAGTTTAAGTTCTGACTAGCCAAAGAGCAAGCTTCTTCAACCATTTCCCTAGGTCTAATATCTTTGCCACCATATTCTGTTTCAGCACCATAATAAGCTTGATTTTGGCTTAAGGTATATGGTCCAACAACAACAAAATTAGCATCTAATGCACCCATTGAATTATCATAATAATAATCCTTAACACTTCCAGTTGCACCATCTGTGGTATAATTTGTTTGAGAAATTTGATTTGCCATACTTACTGCATTGGTCGAATCAAACGAAATATTAGAGAAATTAACCAATATTACAAGGAAATTAGGAGTTGAAGAAGTTTGAGTGAAGTTTGCAATATTATCCGAATATCTCTCTTCTCTTGATTTCCTAAACACATCCAATTGAGAGGAATTATAGAAGAGTCCTTTTTCAATTGAAGAAAGAAAGAGTATTTCTTCAGCAGATCTATATTGAGAATCTGAAGCTAAGATATTTGATTTTATAAGTCTACCACTCTCATCCTTCTGAGCATATACAATATCTCCTTTTTTATTTTCCAACATTGTATAACCATCAACAGAACTTAACCAAGAAATAAACTCATCACCATTTAAAGTATAGCTAATAGTCTTACCATTTATTTGTAACTTTGAAAAAGTCTGTGTCTTATCAGCAGGAACTGCAAATAAACTAGTTTGTATAAGGGTAAAAACTATAACCACCCTAAGAAATTTACTTAGTAACTTCATATTCATTCGTATTTAATTGAGCTGACAAAGATAATAATATTTATGAATAATTTCCCTTTTATAGTATTTTTAAACCAAAAAGCAGTACTGGCACCAAACGAGACCACCATTCAACTAATCTAAACCCCTTTTCTTTATACTCCTAATTAATGATTAATCATTATAATATAATAATAGTAATAATATATCAATATAAAAAGATAATGCATATACATTAACCCTATCCCAAAAAACCCTCTGACCTGTATTATTTGTAATAAAATTATGTGACATAGCTATAAATTTTTATCCTTCTTTTCTAATCTCTTAATTTCTTTATCAAAATCGGAATTGATTTTTTGAGTTTTATTAAATTTGTCATATTCTGCTTTTGCTTTATTGTCTGCTTCTTGTTTTGAGATCTTCCCTTTATATGCTAGTATTTTGTATTTACGAAAAGCTAAAAACTCATTCACACTTAAAGCAAATTCCTCCATAGTAAAGGTGTTTTCACGCTCAATCAAATCTTCTATATAATCAAAATATCCCGTAACAAGACGCTCCAAACGACGAATTTCATTCTCATGCAAATAGTTTTTAGCAATTGTTACGTCAGATTTCAATATGCGTCCCTCTGTTGAATGTTTCCATGTAGTTAGTCCCATATTATCAGCACTCTTATCTGCTTTTGTGTAAATAATTTCAGCTGCTGTTTGTCCTGTAATAGCAAAGTGAAACTTATTTTGAATCATTGCATAAAAATCTTTTGTTGTAGGAGAGTTTTTATCATAATTAATACTACACTCAGCAAAAATATCAGTTATCTGTTGCCAAATTCTTCTTTCACTTGCACGGATAGAACGAACTCTATCCAATAATTCTCTAAAATAATCTTTTCCAAAAGCTGCTTTACCTTGTTTTAGTCGTTCATCATCAAGAACAAAACCCTTAATGATAAATTCTTTAAGAGTTTTTGTTGCCCAAATACGAAAATCTGTTGCTCGTTTAGAATTAACTCTATAACCAACAGCAATAATCATATCAAGATTATAATAATCTATTTCCTCTTTAATCTCTCCTCTAAAACCACGATTTACGACAGTTTCCATTTTGGAAATAGTCGTGTCCTCAGATAGTTCACCCTCTTGATATATATTTTTAATATGCTTACTAATTGCTGGGACTTTAACATCAAACAATTCAGCTATAGCTTTCTGAGTAAGCCAAAGAGTTTCATCTTTCACAACAACCCCTATTTTTACATTTTCCTCAGCAGTAGTGTAAAGTAAAAAATTAAGTTTTTTATCCATAAATGTTTTATTTTAAAATGATTTTCATACTATCTAAATAGTATTTATAATTTATTTCTAATTGTCCAGACACTGTCTGTCTTTTTAAATCTCCCACTTCAATCCAAAATATTCTCCCGTTTGTAAATTATCTCCCATAAAAAAACTATTAATCAATTACAAATCTTATCAATTATATCCTCCCCTCCACAATAGCAATCTCTTCATCATTCAAATTATATAACTGGTAAACCATCCTTATATTCATTCGTTTTTAATTGAGCAGACAAAGATAATAATATTTATGAATAATTTCCCTTTTATAGTATTTTTAAACCAAAAAGCAGTACTGGCACCAAACGAGACAAGTGATAATAATATATCAATATAAAAAGATAATGCATATACATTAACCTATAGACCTCTAAACGTTATACTAACTTGGAGAATCCCGTAGGGATGACACCTTTGTAGAAAAAGAATAAATGATTGATGATAACTAGCTTTTATATATCTACCATATATTGTTTTTTATAATTTTATATATCTTTATTGTAATATTATCAGAAAAGAGAATCCTGTAGGGATGGGACCTTTGTAGGAATGAATGTGATAAGAATACTAAAATAAAGAATCCCGTAGGGATGACAGCTTTGTAGAAATAAAATATATTGTTGATGATAACTAAATTTTATCTTCTTAACATGAAATTTTTCATAAAAAGAAACCCCTCGAATTCGAGGGGTTTAAAATATTATATCTTGTTTTATTTATTCATTTTCAATGTTTCTTCATAAGCATCGTAATAATAACCAATAATATCTTCACTAATAATTAACTCTATTGCTTTCAATTTTGTATTTTTGCAGTATAGCAACAACATATAATACTCAAAACTATTTAATAAGGTAGTTGTGAATTGCTTTCAATTTTGTATTTTTGCAGTATAGCAACAACTTGGTAACAG
>DATESJ010000236.1:0-2000 GCA_035270885.1 Sedimentibacter sp.
CAGAAGAAACTTTTGATTTAATAATATTTTGTGTAAAAAATTATCAATCAAATGGTGCAATAGAAGATGTAAAGAGCTTTGTTGGTAAAAATACTGTACTGATAACATTTTTAAATGGAGTAACTGCAAGAGACAGAATTAAGCAAGCATTCCCAAATAACAAAGCACTTTATGGATTGGCCATGAGAATTGATGCTGAAAAAACAGTTGATGGGTTTATTAATACAGAGGATGGAGAAATCCATTTTGGAGAAGCTGATAACAAAGTTATTTCTCCTGAGGTTATGGCAGTAGACGAATGTTTTAATGAAGCAGGAATTAAAAATATTGTATTTCCGGATATGATAAGAATGATTTGGAAGAAATTCATGCTTAATGTAGGAGTTAATCAAGTAACTGCAGTTACCAGGTCCCCTTATGGAAAGGTTACACATTTGGAAACGAATCTTACCTTATTCAAGGATGCCATGAATGAAGTTCTTTCAATAGCAAAAGTATCAAATATTGATTTAAGAGAAGAGGATATTGATGATTTTGTTAACTTGATGAACAATTTTTCGCCTATGGGAAGAACTTCTATGTTACAGGATGTGGAAGCTAAAAGAAAGACAGAAGTGGATTATTTTGCAGGTACCGTTATAGAAATGGGGAAAAAGCTTAATGTACCTACACCGGTAAATTATGTACTTTTTAATATAATTAAGTCTTTGGAAAACCTGTATTAGACAAATAGAATAGGAGTTTTATATGAATAAAAAAGTTATGGTAGCAATGAGCGGGGGAGTTGATTCATCTGTTGCAGCTGTTTTGCTTAGGGACCAGGGCTATGATATTTGCGGAGCAACTTTGAAATTGTTCAGTGATGAAGATGTATTAACATCATGCAGAACTCGAACATGTTGCTCTTTAGATGATGTGGAAGATGCCAGAAGCGTCTGCTATAAATTGGGGATTGAACATTTTGTTTTTAATTTCAAGGAAACATTTCAGGATGAAGTTATACGAAAATTCGCAAGAAGCTATGAAGCAGGTATCACACCAAACCCTTGCATTGACTGCAACAGATATATCAAATTTAGCAAACTGATCCAAAGGGCAATTTTAATGGAAAAAGATTATATTGCCACAGGTCATTATGCTCAGATAGGATTTGACAGTGTTAGTGGCAGATATTTATTGAAAAAAGCGGTTGACTTATCAAAAGATCAAAGTTATGTGCTTTACGTGCTTAACCAGCATGATTTATCAAGAACCCTTCTGCCCTTAGGCGGAATGTATAAAACGGATGTGAGAAAAATAGCCGAAGAAAGAAATTTAATAAATGCAAGAAAGCCCGACAGTCAGGATATTTGTTTTGTCAAAGATGGTGACTATGCAGGATTTTTGGAAAATATGATGGGTGTTGAATCGAAAAAAGGAAATTTTGTAGACCCTGAAGGCAATGTAATAGGCGAGCATAAAGGAATTATCCATTATACAGTTGGTCAGCGTAAAGGACTCGGAATAGCACTTGGAAAACCAGCCTATGTAATCAACAAGAATAAGGAATTCAACACAGTTAAAATTGGCAGTGAAGAAGATTTGTATTCAAATAGACTGATAGCTTCTGATTTAAATATGATAGCTCTTGAAAAGCTTACAAGCCCTATGAAAGCAACTGTTAAAACAAGATATAGCCAAAAGGAAACAGAAGCGGTACTTCATCCTGAGGGAGAAGATAGTATTGTTGTTGAGTTTAAAGATAAACAACGTGCAATAACACCTGGTCAGGCAGTAGTTTTTTATGATGGTGATATAGTTATAGGAGGAGGGGCAATCAATTGATTTCCCTTCCTGATTCCTTTAGTATTTCAACATAGAGTATTAATTCTTCCTTGGAAGTTATGTTTAGTTTAGAGTATATGTGTTTAGTATGAGTTTTAATTGTATTTATACTTAAATATAAATTCTCTGAAATTTCTTTAGCATTATATTGTTGGGCATACAAATTAAATACTGAA
>DATESJ010000237.1:0-2292 GCA_035270885.1 Sedimentibacter sp.
TACTAATATTCTACTATAAGTTATAAATATAAATATATTATTAAAAAGCCATATATAGGAATTTAAGGTAATGATGATAATGGTAGTAATGAAAATAAAATAAGGAGAAAGAAAATGGATAAAATTATAATTTACACAGATGGTTCTTCGATAGATAATGGTAGCCCCGATAGTAAATGCGGATGGGCAGTTAAATTGATGTATAAAGGGCAATCAAAAATAAAGAGTGGTTTTGAAAAAGGAAAGACAAATAATTATATGGAAATGTTGGCAGTTCTTAATGGAATGAAAAGTATAACAAATAAAAATATACATTGCGAAATAATAAGCGATAGTAAGTATGTTGTGGAAACAATGAACGGAAAATTTAGAGTTGGAGCAAATAAAGAATTATGGGTTGAATTATTAGCAGAAAAAGAATTGTTTTCAAATCTAACTATATCATGGGTAAAAGGTCATAGCAAAGATTCACATAACAATGATGTTGATTCAGTCGCATACCAAACTGCTTGTAAAGGAGAAAACAATATGGAATCAGCCACACTAGACCAAGTTAAACAAGAACAGTCCATTTTTACCGATTTATGGAATATCTACAAGCAATATAAATACATAAAATCTGATTTAGAATGGGAAAACTATATTTCCGATACGGACAAGTTATTTAAGTCGAAATATATCGGAACGCAACACGAAGAAATGTATCGAGATTTATTACAAGATATTACGAAACAATTAGAAAGGAATATGAAAAATGCAATATGATGCTGATAGAGTTACATTTACTTCAAGCGAAAATAAAGATGGACAGGCTAGGGATAAAGAGAAATTAAATAGTTATGTTTATGGCAGTATGGTAAAAGATGGAATGAATTTTCATGGAACACAAGTTAATCATAAACCGTATCAATGTGATATTAAGTTGAGGAAGTGACAAAATGGAAAACAAGCACACGCAATATGATTTAAAACAGATGCAGTCGTTATCGTTGGAATCAAAAATTAGAATGACGCAACAAAGAATTAGACAATGGTATGACGAATTTGACGGAATGGTTTACGTTTCGAGAAGTGGCGGTAAAGATTCTGATGTTCTAGGACATATTGTAAAAGAAATGTATCCCGATGTTCCTCATGTATTTATTAACACAGGGCTAGAGCATGATAGTGTGATGAAACATGGAATTTGTGTTTCTGATGAAGTGATAAGACCTATTATGAGATTCGACGATGTTATTTTAAAATACGGCTATCCAATAATAAGCAAAGAAGTTAGCGAGGCGGTTTATGGGGCTAGGCGAGGATGGAAAAGCATGGCTGATAAATTTGACAGAAAAGAATTTGGAACAATCAAATATAAATTTTTGTTAGATGCACCATTTAATATGTCTCACATGTGTTGCAATGTTATGAAGAAAAAGCCTTGCAAAAATTACGAACATGAAACAACGAATAAACCAATAATCGGTACAATGGCAGACGAAAGTATGCTTAGAAAATCAGAATGGATAAAAAACGGTTGCAATTCTTTTGATAATAAAAGACAAATTTCGAAACCTTTATCATTTTGGACAGAGCAAGATATTCTCCATTACATAAAATTATACAAAATAGAAATAGCATCTGCCTACGGAGATATAGTTTATACCGATGAAGATGGAATGCAATACGATAATGACTTTTTTAATGTTGGAATGAAATTAATTACAACAGGAGAATCAAGAACAGGGTGTGCATTCTGTATGTTTGGTATCACTCACGACACAGAGAGATTTGTAAGGTTAAAAGAACGTGAGCCAAAGAAATATGATTATGTTATGCGAGGTGGAAAGTTCGACGAGCAAGGAATGTGGATTCCACACAACGGACTAGGTTATAAATTCATCATTGATTGGCTGAATGAACATGGTGGATTCAATATCAAATATTAAATAGCCATATTCGTTCCAATTTGCCACCAAAACGGAATATAAACAGTTTTAACGTAAAGTTGTCGACCTAAGTTAATTTAATTGAAATTAGGGCGAAATAGAAAGGGATAAAATGAGCAAACAAAACGATGAAAAATTTAAACAAATCAAATCAGCATGGGATAGTGGTTACACAGTCGAACAAATAGCGGAACAATTCGATTACAAATTATCTTCCGTGAAAGCAACATTAAACAAATTAGGAATATCATTTGCAAAAGATTATACAAGCCAAAAAGAAATATGCAGAAAAATGCGACTAGAGGGCAAATCATTAAGAGAAATGTCAGCAGTAACAGGATTGAGTGAGTGTACAATTAGT
>DATESJ010000238.1:0-5326 GCA_035270885.1 Sedimentibacter sp.
ATTTCGATCTTTTTTACTTAGAATATTATATGAAATGTTATTAACTGTAACAATTATATATTTTTTTACTTCATAACTCTCTGAATTAATTATTTTTTTATAGTTTTTCGCAATATTTATAAATGCTTCTTCCACGGCATCCTCTGCCTCGTGCCAATCGTTTAATTTGGAAAATGCAAGTTTTAACATCTGTATTCTGTATTTATTATATAATTCCAAAATGAAACCTCTTGAATTTTCGTCATATATAAAGGCTTCTTTATTCTTATCCATATTCCCCTCCCCATACTACTTGAATTTATTATACAACATAATGTAGCATTCTACAATTATAATATAAAAGTTCAATTGTAATATGGAGTTTTAAAATAAGTACTCTTAACGAGCTACTTATTATTGGGAAACCACTTTATCAATAACCGTCCACCTGTTATCCTCCTTAATAAAAGAGTATTTATAGTTCAATCCGCTTTTGTCTTGTTTAAGTACGATTCCTGAGTTTTGTGTATGGTCTAAAAATATAGTAGGTACAGAGTCTCCTCTTGCTGCTTCAACTTGTGGACACAGTAAAAATAATAAATTTTCCTTAAACTTTTTATTATCTTTGCTTATTTCAGTATAAGAGTCAAGGTCAATATTGAAACATACAGCTGCTTCTTTATTCTTTTTATCAACTTTTTGCTTATCCATAATTTTGTGCATTACATAGTTCAAATTATGATGATATTCATTTTCATCATAACCAATAAAATCTTGATAATTAGGATTTTTATAGTCTATTTCTCCTATTATCATGCTAGTATATATTCCTTCTTCTGCATCCTCTTCTGTAGATTTATGGCTTAATTTATTATAATATTGATTTTTATCTACTGAGCCGTATCTAAATAAAATTTCACCCCTCCCTACTCCCTCATGGTATAGTTCAATTCTATTTAAATCTGTTGCTTTAAGACTTGTTGACACTGAAGCGTTAAATACAATATCATCAACATTTAAGATGATACTTCCACCCACACCTTCTGTATAAGCATATGCAATAACAGTAAATATTAAAGTAAATAACAGCATAAAAATCGCTATTTTTTTATTTTTACAAATCTTTTTCATTTCTTCCTCCTCCTGTAAAGTAATATAAGGGACAGAATTAGTTGACATTATTAAGAATATTAGTTTTAGTAGATATAATTATCCTTATTTTATTTGTATACGTTTTTATATTTCTAAAGCCATCTAATTATCTCAATAGAAACACCTCCAAAATATATGTAGATTATTGACTATTTTATTGTTCATATGAACAACTATTTTCTAAAAAATAAGGACAGTTAAAATAGTTTCTTGTAGATTTCTTATTAAGTAAGTTCTCTACTACATAAACAATTAAACTGTCCAAATCGTTACACTTTTTTAAAAGCAACTTATTAATATTTCTTAATAATTGATTATTTTACACATTAAATATCGATATCTGGTTTGTTCTGTCCATGTTTTTCAGGCAGCCGTGGGTTTCCATAACTTCTATTACTGTCTTTGTTACTTTTGCCCTTTTAATTATGTCTTCGATTGAAATAAACTCAGATATTTCTCTTTCTGCCTTTATATTTGCTGCTGCATTGGCACCGAGACCTGCCAGTCCCATAAGCGGAGGAAGTATTCCATCTTCTGTCAGAAGAAATTTTCTGTCATCAGATTTATATAAATCAACTTTAGCAAATTTAAAACCTCGCTTATACATTTCATAAGCTACTTCTAAAACAGTAATTAAATTCTTTTCCTTTGCAGTCTTTTCATTTCCTTTTTCTTCAAGTGCCTTTATAGCATTTAATATATTATTTTGACCTTTAGTTACAATATCTGCATCAAAATCATCAACTTTTGTGGTGAAATATGTTGCATAAAATGCTTCAGGGTAATGTACTTTAAAGTAAGCAATTTTAACTGACATAGTAACATATGCAACAGCATGGGCTTTAGGGAACATGTATTTTATTGTATTACAAGAGTCTATATACCACCCAGGTACATTCTGTTCCTTCATGGCTTCTTCATCACCTTCACGAAGTCCTTTACCTTTACGTACTCTTTCCATTATATCGAAAGCTTTTTTCTTTTCTACTCCCATCTGAATTAAATATGTCATTATATCATCACGGGTGGAAATAACTCCTCCGATTTGAGCATATCCGTTTCTGATAATATCTTGTGCATTGTTAATCCAAACATCAGTTCCGTGAGAAAGACCGCTTATGCGCACCAAATCAGAAAATGATTTTGGTTTAGTATCCATAATCATTTGCCTTACAAAAGGAGTACCAAATTCCGGTATGGCTAAGGTACCTGTGTTGCAATTTATTTCATCCAAAGTAACGCCTAATATTTTTGGACTGTTAAATATAGCCATGGTATCCACGTCGTCTGTAGGAACATGATTTTTATCTATACCGGTGAAATCCTCTAACATACGTATTATACTTGGTGTATCATGACCAAGAAGGTCAAGCTTAAGTATACGTCCTGAAATGGAATGGTAGTCAAAATGTGTTGTTATTGTTCCTGATTTTGCATTATTGGCAGGATATTGTACCGGTGTAAAGTCATGTATATCCTTATCTTGAGGAACAATCATAACACCTCCCGGATGTTGACCGGAAGTACGCTTTATCCCAAGACATCCCTGAATAAGCCTGTCAATTTCTGCTTTTCTTTTATTAATACCTTTTTCTTCAAAGTAATTCTTAACAAAACCAAATGCAGTTTTGTCAGCAATTGTGCCTATGGTACCTGCTCTGAAAACTTTACCTTTTCCGAAGAGCTCTTCAGTATATTTCATACAAACGCCTTGCTCTTCACCTGCAAAGTTAAGGTCTATATCAGGCTCCTTGTCTCCTTCGAATCCTAAGAATACTTCAAAAGGTATGTCATGGCCGTCTTTAACTAAATCACTGGCGCAAGAGGGACAAATTTTGTCAGGTAAATCATAACCTGAGCCGTAACTTCCATCTTCTATAAATTCATAGTATTTGCATTTAGGGCATACATAGTGAGGTACCAATGGATTTACTTCTGTTATTCCTGCCATTGTGGCAGCAAAGGAGGATCCTACGGAGCCTCTTGATCCTACCAAGTATCCGTCTTCATTGGATTTCTTAACTAATTTTTGTGCAATTATATACATTACCGAGTAACCGTTGCCTATAATTGAATTTAATTCTCTATTTAACCTTGCTTCAACTATATCAGGTAGATTTTCCCCATAAATAGATTTAGCATTGTTAAAACATATATTTCGAAGTTCATCGTCAGAGCCTTCAATTATGGGAGGAAATGTACCCTTTGGAATAGGAAGTATTTTCTCAATTGAATCAGCAATCAAATTTGTGTTTGTTACAACTACTTCATATGCTTTATCTTTACCTAAATATGCAAAATCATCAAGCATTTCATCTGTTGTTTTAAAATAGAGAGGTGCTTGTTCTTCTGCATCACCATATCCTTGCCCGGACATTAAAATTCTTCTGTAAACTTCATCTTCCTTTTCTAAGAAGTGAACATCTCCTGTGGCAACTACAGTTTTATTTAGTTTTTCTCCTAAATTTACAATTTTATTGTTAATTTCTTTTAAATCATCTTCGCTTTTTAATCTTTCATTATTCACTAAAAATATATTATTATAAAGAGGCTGAATTTCTAAGAAATCATAATAATCAGCTATTTCTTCTATCTTTTCATCGCTATAACCACTAATGATAGCTCTATATAGTTCACCTGCTTCACAAGCAGTTCCAAGTATTAATCCTTCCCTAAATTTGTTGAGATTTGATTTTAATAATCTTGGTTTCTTATAAAAATTATTAATATGTGAATCAGAAACTAAATTATATAAGTTTTTTAAGCCAATATAATTTTTAACCAAAATATTTATATGGTAATATGATTGTTTAACAAGTTCAACATCTTCCTTAAGCTCTTCATTTAATTCTGATAAATCAAAGATTTCCCTTTCACTTAACTTACTAAGTAAAATTATAAAAAGTTGTCCTGTTGCATTTGCATCATCAACTGCTCTATGATGATTTAAAAGGCTTATACCTAATTTTTTCGTAAGTGTATTAAGTTTATGATTTTTAACCCCCTTAAGCAATGCTTTTGAAAGTTCTAATGTATCTATAACAGGAGGATCGTAATTTTCATTAAGATGTACTTTCATATTTTCTCTTATAAATCCCATATCAAATTTAGCATTGTGAGCTACAAGTACACTGTCTTTAGCAAAATCCAAAAATGCTGGCAAGGCTTCTTTGATTGAAGGCTGTCCCACAAGCATTTCATCCGTTATAGAAGTTAATTCAATAATTTTCCCAGGGAGCCTCTTGTCTACATATACAAATGTTGAAAAGCTATCAATAACCTTTCTATTTGAAATTTTCACTGCTCCTATTTCAATTATATCGTCTTTTCTTGCATTTAAACCTGTGGTCTCTATATCAAATACAACAAAATCCGAGTCTAAATTAATATTCTCTAAGTTATGACCTATATTAACTGTATCGTTAATTAAATAGCCTTCCATACCATATATAATTTTAAAATTGTCGTCAGCGCAATCCATTGCTTCAGGAAAACCTTGCACTACCCCGTGGTCCGTTATAGCCATTGCTTTATGACCCCAAAGTTTTGCCTTTTTGGCATATTCCTTAAAACTACTTATTCCATCCATGGAGCTCATACCTGTATGCAAATGTAGTTCTACTCTTTTTTCTTTTGCCTTATCCATTATTTTAACTTCTTCATCTGTAAAACGAATATCTTGAATTTTTACTATCAATTGTTTTTCATATGAATCATATTCAGCATTGCCAACAACTTGTATATAATTTCCTCTTTCGATTCCTTCATCATCAAAATCCTTTGGGCAAAAGTACTTGCAGCTTATTGAATCTGTCAGATCAGTTATACTTACTGACAAAAGTATTGTTCCTGTTTTAAGCTCTCTTTTTTCAGCATTTATTATTTTACCTTTAATATTAACAATACCTGAATCATCTCTTATTTCAGAAATATTTGACAAAGGAATACTGTTAAAATCAATCTTTTTTCTTGATCTTCTCTTGAAATTACCATTTTGGAAGTTATCTGTGGGCTTCTTTTCAGAAACAGTATTGCTTTTAATTATTTCTAAGTTCTTTTTTAATTCTTCATCAAAAAGCTTCTGAGTAGTTATGGCTACTTCGTCATCTAATTCCTGATAAACCGTTTCTATCTTAAGGTCTAAATTGTATTCATCAAAAAGATTTAAAAGTTTTCTTTCTATATTATTGTCATT
>DATESJ010000239.1:0-8118 GCA_035270885.1 Sedimentibacter sp.
CAAATATTTAGTGAATATCATAAAAATAATCCAAAATCAGTGTTGTTATTGGTTGGAGACGGCTCATTACAATTACAAGTGAAAAAACAAGTTGACGAATTAGGCCTTTCTAATGCGGTAATTTTTTCTGGCTTACAAAAAGACTCCGCCCCATTTTACTCTGCGATGGATGTATTCTGTTTCCCTTCTTTATGGGAAGGATTACCTTTAGTTCTTATTGAAGTTCAATATAACGGATTACCTGCAATAGTATCAAAAGAAATAACTTCAGAAGCGAAAATTTCTGAGGGGGGTAAATGGATTTCGCTAGAAGAATCAAAGCTATGGCAAGCAGAGCTTAAAAAAGTAACGTTAAGAAGTAGTAAAACGACAATCATTGATGCATCAGAATTTGATATTAATAAAAAGTATCAGGATTTAGAAAAAATTTATTTGGAGGTGTTGATATGCCACAAATAAGCGTTATAGTTCCTGTATATAATGTTGAACAGTACCTTAGCAGATGTTTAGATAGTATTATCAATCAAACATATCGTAATTTTGAAGTCATTCTTGTAGACGATGGATCTCCAGATAAATGTCCAGAAATTTGCGATTATTATGCATTACAGGATAATCGAATAAAGGTTATTCATAAAGAAAATGGTGGTTTGGCAGATGCAAGAAATGAGGGAATTAGAGCTTCTTCTGGAGAGTTCATTACATTTATTGATAGTGATGATTTTGTTTCATTTCGCTATTTAGAAGTGCTATTAGATGGGATAACTAGACATAATGCGGATATCATAATTGCAAAATTTCAACGATTTGAAAGCAAAAATAATATTAAGAATTTTGTGATTATTGATGATTGGAAACTTCTTTCAAAAGAAGACGTTTTTCAAAAATATACTTCATTAAATACATCAGAAGCAATGCCTTTTATATCATCATGTAATAAATTATATAAGCGAAGTTTATTTGATGATATAGAATACCCTAAAGGGTTTTATTATGAAGATGCTTATACAAGTTATAAATTATTAGATAAAGCGAAAACAATTGTAGTTACATCTAATCAATTGTATTTTTATTTTATTAACCCAGAAAGTATTATGGGGCAGTCTTTTAATAATAAGCATTTAGAGATGATAGATGCTTTTCAACAAGCAATTCAATATTTTAATAAAAAAGGAAATGCAGAAATTGCAACCATGCTTTATGTTCCTCTTTTAATGCGTGAAATATATTGTTGGTGGGGAGTGAAAACTATTCTAAAAAATAAAGAAGAATCACAAAGACTACTTGCTATTTTTAGGAGTGATTGTAAGATTTTACCTAGAGTAAAGACTCTTTCTATTTTTTGGAAAATGTCGTTAAAACTTTTTTCATTTTTTCCCTTCTTATATACACTATATCGAAAATACAGTCCTATTCATGTAGGAAATAGATGATTTTATTTGAAGAAATCTAGGATACCCCTATTTTTGTATTCTTCAATAAGCTTTTGAAGTTGTCGGTCGTTTTCAAATAAATCATTATTAAGCTTAAATAACGCTGTAATTTGAGAGGAAGAAATCATCGTAGGATCTTGATATTTTGCAGCACAAACAACAGGTATGTGATTTAGCAATTCCATAATCTTTAACCATAAATCGTCTGCGATTGGAGCACATTGCTTGATTTTTTCTTTATTGAATGCTTCTTTGGATAATATTGAGGGAGGATATAGTGCTCCTGCAAAACCTTCAATCATTAAATCAAATCGAGGCTCTTGTACGTACACATCATAGCAATAAGCTGCTTGGCTGTAGGGCTTAATATTATTGTTTTCAAAGAAAAGTTTATCTGTGCATAAACCAGATACTGCGTGTGGATGTTGTTTAAAACTATTCAGAAGTTTTTCAATTGTTTTATAAGGATACAAAATATCATCATCAGCAGTGATAATAATTGCTTTAGGATATTTTTGCATGGAATAAAAATATTTGTTATGAGGTTTTAGATTTTCATCAGCCCAAAGTATTTCTAACCCTTTATTTTTTAACTGAATGATTTCTTTAGGAAGAGAGTCTTCGCCTTTTGGGAACTCTTCTTTTGTAAGAGTCAGTATGATCTTATTCGCTGGTTGAGTTTGAACTAATAATGAACAAATGGCATAATAGGATTCTTTAATCCTAGCAGGATAAGATGTTAAGGAAACGAATACTTCACCAAAATCATAAGGTTCATTTTTTATTTGAAATGATTTGGCTCGAAAAGCATAATAGGGACAAAGAATTTTAGATAAAAATAAATGTTTTATTTTTAGTGAAAAACGATAGATACGACCAAGAAGTCGTACAATGCGAGTTTTACGACAGGTATTCCAAAAGTTTGTTTGCCAAAAGTCTTGAGATATCATTTTAATAATAACTATTTGAGTAATAAGTGTTTAATGCCGTGAATCCAAATAAAAAAAGTAATGTGGTGCTTTAATAACCAAAGTTCAATTTTTTGTAATAGAGGAATATTTTCGTAATTAGCATAAAAAATAAGATTTTGAAATTTATCAGAAAGGGCTTTTGATTTTAATTTTTTCATGCGAGAAAAAAAAGATTCCTTATTCTCTTTATTCATATAACAAAGTTGCCAAGAAGTATAGAATTCGTTTAGGGCTTCTAATCCAATAAGGTCAAGATATTTATCATTACTAATTGTTTTTAGCCTGTCAATGTATGCTAGGGATTGAGAAAAAGAGTTTGGAGTATATCTTCTTGTTGTCGATTCGCTATGCCTTCTACAAAAGTAAAGAGTTTCTTTGAGATAAGAAGTGGTTTTGATTTTTAGAAAAGCAGAATAATTAAAAACTCTATCTTCACCAAACTTTAGAGATTCATCAAATAAAATATGATTCTCTGAAAGGATATACTTTTTATAACATTTGCTGACGGTGATTGAAGGAATACTTGTTAAAAATGAGTTATGGTGAATTATGTTTTGTTGAAAAAATTCTGATTCATCACGATTCAGTTTTAAAATACTGTAATTTGCAAAAGAAGTAGTTAAAGTTCTTTTGGTTTCAACAAAAGAACAATCCCAAAAAATAAGATCACTATTAGTTTTTTCAATAAAAGAAATAAGAATGTTTATGGTGTTTTTGGCTATCCAATCATCAGCATCAATGAATGAAATATATTCCCCTCGAGCATTTTTTATTCCTAAATTACGAGTAGCTGAAACACCGGAGTGTTTTTGTTCCAGAAAAATAAATCTTGAGTCTGTTTTTGCAAATTCTTTACACAACTCAATTTCGTTGATTGATGCTCCATCAGAAATTATTAGAAATTCACATTCTTGAGATTCCTGATGTCTAAGAGAGTTTAAACATTGATGCAAGAATTCAGATGAAATATTGTATACTGGTATTATGAAAGAAATTTTTATCATTAATAATCAATGGTGAGGTAAATACTTCCTATAATATAAATATGTTTTAGGATATTTAGAAAAGAATGTTATCAGCTTGCGATAAAGTAAAGGACCAGTTTTAATTTGTGATAGTTTATTGGCATAGAACTGAAATTTATTTAGGCATAAATCTTCTGGAAACAAATTAGACTTACTTGAATAAGCCTTCCAATAACGCCATAGCCATTCTCTACTTATTTTGATGAGTAAAAAACTTGATAAATGGTACATTTTATGGATTTCAAAAAACAATGCTTGTTGCTCTTGATATAGAGTGTTATCAAAAGACACTTTTTGACCCATTATCGAGTCTGGTCTTTGAAAGTAATAATAAAGAGTTTTAGAAGTATAGGAAATTTTCTTTGAATAAAAAAATAATTGATAAGTAGTAAATTCATCTTCATGAATTTGTTTAAGTGGAAAACGAACATTATTAAAAAGTTCTTTTTTGTATAATTTACTCCAAGAAACAACAAATGAATCTGGTGCTTTGTATATCAAAATATTAAGAGCATCAAGTGAACGATAAGATTTTATATTTAAATATTTGTCTTCATGTTGAATAAGTGAATTATTAACCCGAATATGATTGCCTATAATAATATCTGCATTTTCTTTTAATGCAGAAGTAAGTAAAACCTCAATATATTGCAAATGAACCCAATCGTCGCTATCGACAAAAGAAATGTATTCTCCTTTTGCAATATCAAGTCCTGTATTTCGTGCAGCAGAAAGGCCTCCATTTTCTTGATGAATAACAATAATTCGATTATCTTTTTTTGCATACTCATCGCAAATTTGAGGACATTTATCAGGAGAACCGTCGTCTACGAGAATGATTTCTAAATTTTTATAGGTCTGATTGACAACACTGTCCAAACAACGAATAAGGTAGGGTTCTACTTTATAAATTGGGATGATAACAGAAACTAATTTATTCATGGTTGTTTTTTTAGAAAAAAGATATTAATACATAGCTAATAAAACATGAAGATAATATAATTAAATTGATTTTTATGTGTGAGAAAATTATTTCGTGGTGGGAACGACGAAAAAAATATTGTTAAAATGAAAAAAGAGAATTAATTATTTTTATGGGGCTTCGGGATATCGTGTGGGTAGTCTAGATATTTTCTAACTTTTCTTGCATGAGAGATACCGAATTATATGCCCAGATTCTTGGAGTTCAATCTCCATGGAACGTTGACTGTGTAGACTTCCTCAAGGACAAGAAGGAAGTTTGTGTAACTGTGTCATTATCTAAAGCAGGCTATTGCTGTCCTGAATGCGGTAAGCCCTGCAATGGTTATGATGTGAAAAGACGGCGTTGGCGACATCTAGATACCTGTCAGTATTCGACTTTCATTGAGGCTGATGTTCCTCGTGTTGAATGCAAGGAACATGGCATTCATTCCGTAGGCGTCCCATGGGCTGAAGAAAAATCCCGCTTCACGATTCTCCTTGAACGTTTTGTGATCGACCTATTGCATGAGGCCCCTATCAGTGTTATTGCAAGATGGACAGGGCTCTCATGGAGTCAAGTGGATGGCATTCAGTCAAGAGCTGTTTCCCGTGGACTAGCGAGAAAAAAGAAAGAACCAGTGCAAGATATAGGTATTGATGAAACCTCGTCAAAGAAAGGTCACCACTATTTGACGATTGTTCATGACAAGGCTACTGGAAATGTAATCCATGTTGGCATTGGTAGGAATACAGAAACAATAGACAACTTCTACGAAGCATGGCAAGACCATTTATGGCCAGCGTTTATTGGCAGTGCAAAAAAATGGTTGAAGGATGCTGACTCCAAGATATGCTTTGATAGGTTCCATGTAGCCGGATTTTTTGGTAAGGCCGTAGATCAGGTTCGCAAACGTGAACATCATGATCTAAAATCAGATGGAAATGATTTGCTAAAGGGGACTAAATATGATTGGCTTCGAAATGGAAATACAAAACGAAAACATGGGCAGAGAAGGCATGGCGCAATCTTTTTGGCTGGATGTGTAGGAGCAGGTTATCGCCAATGATTAATCTTGCAAAATCGCTTAAAAAGCATTTTTATGGAATCATGAACTCAATTATGCTTGGCATTGATAATGGAATGGCCGAAAGCATAAACTCGAAGATTCAGAAAGTGAAGAAGATGGCGTGTGGGTTTAGGAATATCGAGCGTTTCTAGAATGCGATAATGTTTCACTTTGGTGGACTTGATCTCTATCCCGCTTTACCCACACAATAGTTAGAAGCCCCACTTTTTATAATTCAACTCTCGTTTACTTTTCTTTTTTTTGTGAAAAATTTTTCTAATGTTTGTATCAGGTAAATGAAAAAATTTCCAAATTATTCCAAGAAGAGATAAATATTTATATTCATTAATGTAGATGGCTTTGCTAAAGAGAAACCAAGATTTTGGTGTGTCCAATTTTAGTTCTTTTGACCAAAGAACTCGACTCAATTCGTAGGCGTTGTTCTTTTTTAGGTCATTTTTATGTTCCCTTATTTCCGACAATACGTATGATATTGCAAGATATTTCCCAAATTCAGATATGTAGCCTTTGTTTAAAAAATATGTATAAATTTGATGATTTTCAAAAAAGCTAGTCCCATTAGCAATGCATTTATTTGTTGTTTTAGAATGGTGTTGGCGAAAGTGGTTTAAAAATAGATTGCAATAGTAAAGGTCACTAACTTCACAAAGATAGCTCCAAAAGAGGTAATCTCCAGAGCCTTTGAATTCTTGAAAATCAGTTTTTATTTGGTGTAAAAATTCTTTACAGAAAATAACACTACTCGCATTAACAATATTATTATTTATAATCTGCTTTGTCTTTATAAATTCAATTCCGTTATATCTTGAGCTTGGTTGAACGATAGAAGGGGCTATAGATTTGTTTGGATATTCCCAATAAGATTCGCAATATACTAAGCCTAATTGATCATCTTTCCTTAAAATATCTGTTAACACGTCCAAAAAATTCAATTCAGCCCAATCATCACTTTCTGCAATCCAAATATATTCCCCTTGGGCAAGATCAAATCCCTTAGCCCATTGTTTAAATGGAGAACCACTGTTTGTCTCGTTAAAAACAATGTGAGAAACTTGTGGATGCTTTCGAAATTCTTCTATGATTTCTTTACTATTGTCTGTACTGCAATCATCAAGAATGATGACTTCAAAATCTTGAAAAGTTTGGTTGAATATCGAATCAAGTCGCTGTCGCAAAAATCGAGCGTGATTATAATTAGGAACAATTACAGATACTTTTGGAGACATTATTTTCTTAGTTCCCTTTTAATATGGTTTTCTAACTTATCTAAAAAATCTTGATAGGGCGCTAGCGATTTCTCATTTCTAATTTTGTCAAAATCGTTCGTTATATTTGTAATCGTTTCATCTAGCATTTTCAATACAATAGATGATTTTAGATTGATACTAGTTGCTAATTCAACAAAATCTTGCTTGGTGACTTTTAAAATTTCATAATGTTTGCCTATTTTCATAGACATTTTTTTTGTAAGGCTCGGATACACTAGCGTACAAATGGCATCGTATATGGGAGAAAGCTTGGATGATCCTTTTTCGTAAAGAAGCGAATAATTTTTACCATGTGCATCACAATTGCCGATAATGAAATTGAATATGACATATTTTAAAAATTCTTTTGTATCTAATAGTGGTATTGTGCATTCTTTTTGAATTAGCGAATAAATTTTTGTAATGTCGGGTCCGTTATCATTCTGATATTTTCTGTCACTCATTATTCCAAGAGCTTGGCAAAAATCTTCTTGATGTAAACGCTTTATCGATTTCTTATTAACGATTCTATCATAGCGTTCTTCTAGCAAGAATGTTGTGTTGTTGATTGTCTTTAGCTCAACGTTAGGGACGTTTAGACCACAAGATTGGGCAAGTTTCATACATACAAATTCATTGATAGATAGTGTAGACAATTCGCCATCGCCCGATGGCTTTACAATATGAGTCGATGGAGCGTCGCTTTTAGGCAAATAAAACTTTTTGTCAAAATAAACTAAAGGTAATTTTTCCTGAGCACCAGCTAAAGAAAGTCGCAATTCTTTTTTTGCTTTTAAAAGCGGACGTACGTTGATATTTTTAATAAATCCGTATAATGTTTCGTCATCAAGAAGTTCGTAATTTTCATTGTTGAATGCGTATGACTTCTGTACACTACAATTTTTATTTTCTGGCAGAATGGAAATCATGCCAGCGCATTCACCGCCAAGCTCTTGCAAAAGTTTTAATGTGCTAGATTCAGATACGTGCAAGAAATCAGAAACTCTACGCTTGACATCTCCTTCGGGCAAAAGTCCCGAAAAGAAAGGAAGACACTCTTTTTGACTATATTCCTTTTTAGATAGGGGCATCGAAATCGATAACGCGCTATTCGATTTATTAGTTCGATATGAGTCATCATAAGAAAAAACGACACCTTGATCAGCTGTAGATGCTAAAACGCCCGCAAATTCTTTACCGAAAAACACCTTTAACTTCATCTATCTTTCTCTTTTTCGATGGCGTGAATATTTATCCCGAGCATCTGCAATACTCCGAAAACTTTGCCTATATGCAGAGATTCCTTACCATTTTCAAGTTCCGAAAAAAAACGATTCCCAACATTGCAAAAAGCAGCGCATTCCGCTTGTGTTAGATTTAATTTTTTCCGT
>DATESJ010000240.1:0-3358 GCA_035270885.1 Sedimentibacter sp.
ATATTTATTCTATACCAGAAACCATATAAATGCCATTAATTTTTAGTATTAAGTATCTAATTTATTAATACTTTTAAATTCTTTATATATTTTTTTATCACTACTTTAATGAATGAATTTCATCAACTTTTCTAACCTTAAATATTATTGCACTAATGATAAACTTTAATATTTGATCTATAGCCATAGAATACCATATGAACATTACATCTAATTTAAGAACATAAGTAAATATCAATGCCAATGGAACTCTTACAACCCAAATTCCAACAAATGAAATAATCATGGGTAGATTTTTGTATCCTGCTGAACGAATTGTACCATTTAATACCTTTGATAAATTTTGCGGTACTTGAATAAATCCCATTACAATTAAATAATTAATTCCAATAGCCTTAATTTCAGGGTTATTTGTAAAAAAGCTCATAAATAATCCCGGAAAAACAATTATAAGGATTGATGAAAACAAACTTATGGCAGTAGATGTTGTAATTAATTGTTTGGCGTATATTTTTAGCAAGGGGCCATCTTTTTTACCTATTGCATTTGCAGTCATAGAAGTAGATGCAATCCCAACCCCTACTGCAGGCATTTCAGACATAAGCTCTGCTTGAAGACCTAATTGATAAGCAGCAAAAGTTACTTCTCCATAAGTAAGAATTGCCTTGCTCATTATTATAGCTGAAAACTGCCAAAATATATGTTCAAAGGCTGCAGGTATGCCAATAGAATATACTGTCTTTACTAAACCAAAATCTATTTTAAAAAGTCCCTTATTAATTACTGTACTAAATAATCCATGCTTTTTATTGTATAAAAGATAAAGTCCCAATAAGGCTCCGCATGCCTGGGATACTAGAAGTGCAATTGCAGCTCCCAACAATGCTAATTTTGGAAAGCCAAACTTGCCATAGATTAAGAGATATCCGATTACAATATTAATAATATTTACAATTATTGCAATGTACATGGGTGTCTTAGTGTTTCCATTAGCCTGAAAGGCGCCTGTAACTGCTGACATAATCATAAGAAATGGTGCTGTGAATATTACAATTTTAATATATTTCTCTGCATTTATTAAAATTTCATTGTTATCAGTAAAGAATGATAAAATACTTGATGAAAAAAACAGAAAAGTAAAAACAAAAAATATGGCTATCAAACAACCTGTAACTACTGTTTGTTCAAATACTCTTTTGCATTTTGAAAAATCACCTTCACCCTTAGATTGTGCCATAACTACAGTTGCGCCTATTCCTATACCTTTAAATAATCCCCATAATACGCCTGTGATTCTGGAACTTACACCCTGAGCTGAAATTAATGAAGGATCAAGCCTTCCTATCATTGCAGCAGATATAAGCCCCGCAGACATTTGAAAAACATTCTCCAGCATTACTGGAATTATAAGAAAAAGTATCTGTTTTCTTATAACTTTTGAATCGTAAACTTTTTCAGTCATATATTTGCCTCTACGCTATATTATTTGCTATTGTATTCTACATCACATTCAAAATCCTTTCAATAGCAAATATGGACAATAAATTACAATATTTTAGGCTGGAGTAATAACTCCAGCCCTTTATTATTTTTACTCTTAAATTGTTTAACATTTATACTTTCTATACATCCTTAATAAGTGATTGTTTGCTTGTAATTAATATTTATATTAACCACTCACCAAGTAATGAACCCATCAATGCTACTGCAGTCTTTGCTGTTACATTTTGGTTATCAATTATTGGATTTACTTCTACAAATTCTGCACTTACTAATTTTTCTGACAAAGCAATCATTTCTAATGCTAAGTGACTTTCACGGTATGTAAGACCTCCTGGTACTCTTGTTCCTGTTCCTTGAACGAATGTAGGGTCTAAGCTGTCTAAATCAAAGCTTACATGAATTCCATCTGTTCCTTCTCCTGCGATTTTAATTGCTCTATCTATAACTTCAGTCATACCATATCTATCTATTTCATGCATAGTGAATACAGTGATACCAAGCTCTTTAAGAACTTTCCTTTCACCTGCATCCAAATCTCTGCAGCCAATGTAAACAAACTTATTAGGCTTTAATTTCGGGTCATTTCCTCCGATAGAAATAAGCCTTTCATGGCCATATCCTAAACTTACAGCAACGGGCATTCCATGTATATTTCCTGATGGTGAAGTTTCTTCTGTATTTATATCTCCATGTGCGTCAAACCAAATTACACCAAGATTTTTTTTGTGCTGAGTTACACCGGCAATTGTTCCTATTGCAATGCTGTGATCACCGCCAAGCACCAGTGGAAATCTTCCTTCATCCATAACTTTAGATACTTTATTGCATAATTCAGTATTTACCCTTGTAACTTCATCTAAGAATCTTAATTTAACTCCATCAGTTAATGGGCTTATAGGCTTGTTAGCTATAATATCTCCTTCATCATTTACATCATAACCAATTTTCATAAGTCTTTCTGTAACTCCTGCATAACGTATTGCAGAAGGTCCTAAGCTTACTCCCGGAGTCCCTGCTCCAAGATCAATTGCAACTCCAATAATAGAAATATTAGGATTTATTGTTGGTTTCATATTTTTCTCCATGTAATTTGTATTTTTTTACACCTTATTTATAATTATTCTACTATTAATCTTAAATATAGTCAAGATAACTGCTAAATATATACATAATTGAATATCTTGAATTGACTTATTCTTCAAAAAATAATACTATTAAAATATATCTTTTACAATTTGGAGGTTATTATGAATATGGATTCAAAGATTTCTATTATTGAAAGTCCTGAAAAAATTGATGCTTTAGTTAATAAGAAAAGAAGTCTGCCCGCTGATTATATTCCTAATGATTTAATTGATGTTGAAGTATTACATAAGGTTGAAAAACCTGAATCTAAAATGCTTAGAAAAGAAGCTTCTGATGCATTAACCCAATTATTCCAAGATGCCAAAACAAATGGTTTTGAATTCTGGGCGGTATCAGGCTACAGATCCTTTAATAGACAGGTTTATTTATTTAACAACTATGCTAAAAACCATGGTGAAGAAGAAGCTAATAGATTCAGTGCAAGGCCTGGTCAAAGCGAACACCAAACAGGACTCACAATGGATGTTTCAATTGTTAGTTTAGATTATGAACTGGTTGAAGAATTAGGAGAAACACCTGAAGGAAAATGGCTTGCAGACAATGCTCATAAATTTGGTTTTATTATCAGATATCCAAAAGGAACAGAACATATAACCGGTTATCAATACGAGCCCTGGCATATAAGGTACCTTGGTAAGGATTTAGCCTCAAAAGTTTTTGAAAGCAAATTAACTTATGATGAGTATTGTGAAAACAACTCTTTGTCATT
>DATESJ010000241.1:0-3378 GCA_035270885.1 Sedimentibacter sp.
AGTTGTACAATTGAAGATAGCTGAGATTACAGCCTGGACATAGGCGGTAGTCAAGGCAAAACATAAATTATGTCCTGCACTCGGAGAAAGTCTTGTGGAAATATTTTCGGACGTGGGTTCGACTCCCACCGCCTCCATCAATTATGCGGCTAAGGTAAGACGATGAACAGTGAACAATGAATACTGAACAATTAAATGACACATGACGTCAGTTATCTTATTGTTTAATGCTCATTGTTCATTTTTTAAATTAACAAATAATATAAATTAGGAGTGATATATATGTTTCCAGGTTATTTTCCATTAGATCGAACAATGCTTATTTTAATACCGGCAATTATATTTACTTTATATGCTCAATCAAAGGTAAAATCTAATTTTGAAAAGTATTTAAAAGTTCGAACAACAAGGGGCTATTCAGGAGCACAAATTGCTAAAATTCTTTTAGAACAAAATGGGTTAAGAGATATTCCTATTGAAGTTGCAAGTGGGCAATTAAGCGATCATTATGACCCTACAAAACGTATACTTAGGTTATCTAATGAAGTATACCAAGGAAGTTCTATTGCTTCTGTCAGTGTTGCAGCTCATGAAGTAGGTCATGCTATACAGCATGCCAATGGCTATGTGCCGCTACATTTGAGAAATATGGTTTTTCCTGTTGCAAAATTCGGATCATCTGCAGCTTGGGCTTTTATTATGATAGGTTTATTTATACCAAGCCTTGGCGGTTTAATGGATATAGGTATATTACTGTTTGGAACTGCAGTTTTATTTCAGCTTATTACTCTTCCGGTAGAGTTTAATGCAAGCAGCAGAGCCTTAGAACTATTAGATAGTAATGGATTTATTTATGATGACGAAGAAAAAACAGGAGCAAAGAATGTGCTTAGAGCTGCATCCTTAACCTATGTTGCTGCTATGGCAAGTGGAATGGCACAACTGATGAGACTTGTACTTATTAGAAACAGGAGAAGGTAAAAAAAATTTCAAATATCTCGACAGCTTTCTAACATTGTGGTAAAATAATTTATACTATGGAAGTTTTAGGAGAACAATATGAAAAAACTTTATAAAGGAAAAACTAAAGATGTACTCATGAATGAGGGAGACGGTTCAGTTTATTTGTTGTATAAGGATGATGCAACAGGAGAAAATGGTGTGTTTGACCCTGGTTCCAATACTGTAGGCGGAAGCGTGGAAGGCAAAGGTAAAATAGGCCTTATAATTTCTAAATATTTTTTGGAGTTATTGGAAGAAAGCGGAATACCTACTCACTATCTTGGGGCTGATGTTGAAAACAATCTGATGAAAGTAAGAAATTTAACTGTACCTAAGTTAGAATTTGTACTTAGATATTTCACGGCAGGAAGCATGTGCCGCAGATTCAGCTTAGAAGAAGGAATCCCATTTAATCCTCCATACACCGAAGTTACATTGAAGGATGATGAACAAGGCGACCCTCTTATTAGCGCAAGACTATGCATTATGAAGGGTCTATTGGTTGAAGGACAGTATGACGAAGCTTTAAAAATCTTAGTTAACTTAGGAGAGGTTCTTAAAAAAGAACTTGCGCAAATGGACCTTACTTTAATTGATTTAAAAATTGAAATAGGCTATGATGAGAATGGTAAGTTGTATGTGGTAGACGAAATAACCCCTGATATTTGGCGTGTACGTGACAAAAATGGGAATATTCCAAACCAAATTGACTGTGGTAAAATAATTTTGGATAAAATATCGAATATATAGATTTATGCGGCTTATGCCGCATTTTTCGTTAATATAATGAGTTTGGAGGAAAAATGACTGAAATAAAGTATGAAATATCAGACTATGTAACAGTTGTTGGTGGGGTAAATATAGATATACAAGGATTTCCCAAAGGCAAGCTTATTCCTGAGGACTCAAATATTGGAACCGTGAAAATATCTCTTGGGGGCGTAGGGAGAAATATTGGTGAAAATTTGATTAGATTGGGAGTTAAAACAAAGATAATTAGTGTTTTGGGGGATGATATATACAGTAACAAAATATTAGTAGATTCTGCTGACATAGGCTTAGACATGACTGATAGTATGATACTTAAAGGCGAAAATGCTTCAATATATCTTGCGGTATTAGATGAAGAGAATGATATGCATGTAGCAATAAACAGTATGGATATAATGGAAAAAATGTCTGTTGATTATATTAAGGGAAAAAAACATGTTTTACTGAATTCTAAGCTGTGTGTATTAGATACAAACATTCCTGCAGATGTAATGGAATATTTACTGTATGAATACAAAAATAAAGGTATTTTCCTTGATACTGTGTCGGTGACCAAGGCAAAAAGAGTTAAAGAAATGGTAGGATATATTCATACCATAAAAACCAATAGGCTTGAAATAGAAGCAATAACCGACATAGAAGCAAAAGACGAAGAGAGCTTAAGAAAAAATGGCGAATATTTACTAAGTAAAGGAGTAAAACAAGTTTTTATTACACTTGGTAAAAATGGCGTATTTTATTGTAATAAGGACACAATGAAAATTATTAAGGCCAATAATATTAAAGCTATTAATGCAACAGGAGCAGGTGATGCATTTATGGCAGCCTTAATATATAGCTATTTGTCAAATATTAATATAGATGAAAGTGCAGAGCTTGCAACAGCCGCATCCATAATAGCACTTTCTCATGAAAATACAATTAATCCACACATGTCAACAGAAAATATAAATTTAAAAAGGAAGGAATTAAGCTATGATAAAAAAGTATTTGGATATTAATCCGGAAGTTAAAGAAGCATTAGAGATAGGTAGACCTGTTGTAGCATTGGAATCAACAATAATTTCTCATGGTATGCCATATCCTAAAAATGTTGAAACAGCATTGAAAGTAGAGAAGATTATAAGAGATAACGGTGCAGTGCCTGCCACAATAGCAATTTTAAACGGAAAGTTAAAGGTTGGGTTGACAAAAGAAGAAATTGAATACTTAGGGAAAGCATCAAATGTTATTAAAACATCAAGAAGAGATATTCCCTTTATAGTAGCAAAAAAATCAGACGGAGCTACAACTGTTGCTTCTACTATGATAATTGCTTCTCTTGCGGGAATAAAAGTTTTCGCAACAGGCGGCATTGGTGGCGTGCACAGGGGAGCAAGAGAAACCTTCGATATTTCCGCAGACTTGGAGGAATTAGCTCAAACAAATGTTGCTGTTGTTTGTGCAGGAGCAAAATCTATTTTAGATATTGGCTTAACATTAGAATATCTTGAAACTCACGGAGTTCCTGTAGTAGGTTATAAAACAGAAGAAATGCCGGCATTTTATACTAGAAGAAGCGGTTTTAAAGTTGATTATATGCTTGACAGCCCTGAAGAAATAGCA
>DATESJ010000242.1:0-2809 GCA_035270885.1 Sedimentibacter sp.
TTCATGAACAACAATATATTCAAGACATGTGACATTTTTCTTAGCAAGCTCTAAATTAATCCATATTCTTTTATCCCTTATATTGCAGGTGCCCCATCTTGTTTTCATAAGTTTTACGCCCCAGTCATTAACCCTAACCCCTATAATATTTTCCCATTTTTCAATATATCCTGGAACTAACATTTTAAGCTTCTGCCTATACCATTCTAACATGATTTTTTCGCGTTTTTCTTTTGTACTATTTTCTCTTACATACAAATCAATATATTTATCGTCTCTTAATTGTACTCTTTGTTTTCCTGTTGTTTCAATAATATTTAATATATATCTACTTCCTAAAAAATAATGGCTTTCGCCGGATAAAAATTCTATTTCCGCTTGTCTTTCCTGCAAACTATATTTCTTTTTATGTTTATTAATCCATGATAATTTCGAAATTACAAAAAGTCTTACTGCTTCATCATCCATTCTTTTAGGAACTGATAATCTTACTCTACCATCAGGAGGATGTACAGATAGATGAATGTTTTTGATGTTTTTTCTTATTAATTCTATGTCAATATTTTCTATAGTTATGTTCATAATAATCACCGTATTCTTTTCTAGTTTAAATTTTAAGTATCGGAAGCAATTGCCTCGGGAGAAATCTTTACCTCTTATAAATTAATGTATTTATAATTATAATCTCAATACAAAATAAAGGCAATGAAAAACCTCCTCTTCCATGGGATCATTTTTATCCGTGAATGAGGAGGTTTTTCATATTTTAGCTTATTTTACTTTAGATTTTATAACATCATAACCTAATTTTGTAATTGCGCCTTCTATATCTTCGATCGATAATTTATCTTCATCAAAATTTAGTTTCACTTTACTTGTGTTAAATGATACTGTTGCTGAATCTTTTTCGATACCCTCTAAACCTTTAAGTGCACCTTCGATCTTAAGCATGCATGATGGACATGTTAATGTTTCTAATTGTATTGTTGCTGATTTCATATTTATATCTCCTCTCACTCATTTATTATTTTTTAATTTAGTCTTTATCTTATATTTTAATTATACCCCATTTTAACAAATTAAACTTTGATTTAAATCAAGTTTTGTATTTAAATGAATTTATAATTTGTAACGTAATAATCTCATACCGTTAAGGATTACAACCAATATACTGGCTTCGTGTACTAACATACCAATTGACATGCTAACCCATTCGCTAAATAATACGCCTGCCAATAAGAGTACTACAACACCTAATGCAATTGCAATATTTTGCTTCATATTTCTTGCAGTAGCTTTTGTTAATCCAAGAGCATGTGGTAAACGGCTAAAATCTGAATTCATCAATACAACATCTGATGTTTCAATAGCTACATCTGTACCACTGCCCATCGCTATACCAATATTTGCTAAGGCCAATGAAGGACTGTCATTAACTCCATCTCCTACAAAGGCTACAATTTGGCCCTTTTCTTCTATTAACATCTTAACATACGCTTGTTTATCTTCAGGCAACATATTTCCATGTGCTTCTGTTAATCCTAATTCACGGCTAACTGCGTCTACTGTTCCTTGGTTATCACCGGAAAGCATTACTAAATTTTTAACCTTTAGCTTTTTAAGCTTTTGTAAATCTTCTTTAACACCTGGACGTATTTGGTCACGAATACCCATTACAACTTTCAATTCTCCGTCAACAGAAGTTATTACAAGTGAGTTCCCATTCTTTTCAAATCTATCAATATCAATTTTTGCTTTTTCATTAAGTTCTACATTTTCTCTTTCCATTAATGCAACATTACCAACTGCTATTCTTTTACCATTTACATTGGCTACAATTCCGCCGCCTTTTACAACTTCTGTATTTTCAACTGTTGAGAATGTTGTTTCTCCAATTTCAACTAACACTGCTTTTGCTAAGGGGTGATCTGATTCACGTTCAACACTTGCAAGATATCCTAATACTTCATCAATATTATCTCCATAATATTCTTTTTCCGCAACTGATGGATTTCCTACCGTCAGAGTACCTGTTTTATCGAAAATTATTGTATCTAATCTGCTAAAATCACTAATTACTTCACTACCTTTTAGCAAGACTCCATGACGTGCTCCATTTCCTATACCTGCAACATTTGACACCGGTACACCTATAACTAAAGCACCTGGACATCCTAAAACTAAAATAGTAATTGCTAATTCAACATCCCTTGAGAATAACCATACAATTATGGATAGAACAAGAACTGCGGGTGTATAATATTTGGAGAAGCGGTCTATGAAACGTTCTGCTTCTGATTTTGAGTCTTGTGCTTCTTCAACAAGTTCAATAATTTTACCAAATGTTGTATCTTCCCCTACACGATCAGCAACAATTTGAATAGTTCCATTATCTAAAATTGTTCCTGCAAATACATTTGAACCTTTTTCTTTTCCAACTGGTATAGATTCTCCTGTAATGCTTGCTTCATTAATACTACCTTCACCGCTTAAAACTGTACCATCAACAGGAACCTTTGCACCTGTTTTAACAAGTAAAACATCACCTACGTCAACTTCATCTACATCAACTTCTACGAACTCTCCATCTTCCATTTGCTTTAATGCACTTTCCGGTGCCATTTCTGTTAACTCTTTTATGGCTGAGCGAGTTTTATTTAATGTACGCAGCTCTAAAAATGCACCAAATAAAAATAGAAATGTAACAATTGCTGACTCCTCATAGTTTTGAATTAAAAACGCACCTACAACTGCGATTGTAACCAAAACATCGATACTAACTACTTTCACTCTTAAAGCTTGATATGCT